>JBBRID010000048.1:0-13983 GCA_038221635.1 Burkholderiales bacterium | reverse complement strand
ATGGGCCTAGGCCCCCACATGGGGATTTACCAGGCGAGGTTCCTCAGATATCTGCATGCGCGCGGCATTGCCGATACCAGCCAGCGCAAGGTCTGGGTGTTCTGTGGCGACGGCGAGATGGACGAGCCCGAAAGCCTGGGTGCGATTTCGCTGGCAGCCCGCGAGAACCTCGACAACCTGATCTTCGTGGTCAATTGCAACCTTCAGCGGCTCGACGGGCCGGTGCGCGGCAACAGCAAGATCGTTCAGGAACTCGAGGGCGAATTCCGCGGCTCGGGATGGAACGTCATCAAGCTGCTGTGGGGCAGCAATTGGGATCCGCTGCTGGCGCGCGACAAGGCTGGTGCGCTGCGCAAGATCATGCTCGAAACGCTGGACGGTGATTTCCAGGCATTCAAGGCCAACGACGGCGCGTTCGTGCGCAAGCAGTTCTTCGGTCGCGATCCGGCGACGCTGGAGCTGGTGTCCAAGATGAGCGACCAGGACATCTGGAACCTGCGTCGTGGCGGACACGATGCACAGAAGGTCTATGCGGCCTTCCATCGCGCGACCAACCACAAGGGCCAACCGACCGTTTTGCTGATCAAGACGGTCAAGGGTTATGGCATGGGCAAGGCCGGAGAGGGCAAGAATACCGCGCACCAGACCAAGAAGTTGACCGACGACGACATCCGCTATTTCCGCGATCGTTTCAACATTCCGATCCCTGACAGCGAACTTTCGAAGATCCCGTTCTACAAGCCGGCCGACGACACGCCGGAGATGAAGTACCTGCACGAGCGTCGCAAAGCGCTCGGCGGCTACCTGCCGCAGCGCCGCGTCAAGGCGGACGAGCAATTCACGGTGCCATCGCTCGAGACCTTCAAGGCGGTGCTCGATCCAACCGCCGAAGGCCGCGAGATCAGCACCACCCAAGCCTTCGGACGCTTCCTGACGCAGTTGCTGCGCGACAAGGCGCTCGGGCCGCGTGTCGTCCCGATTCTGGTCGACGAGGCGCGCACGTTCGGCATGGAGGGCTTGTTCCGCCAGATCGGCATCTACAACCCGCACGGGCAGCAGTACACACCGGTCGACAAGGACCAGGTGATGTATTACAAGGAAGACAAGGCTGGCCAGATCCTGCAGGAAGGCATCAACGAGGCCGGCGGCATGAGCAGCTGGATCGCCGCAGCAACGTCGTATTCGACGAACAACCGAATCATGGTGCCGTTCTTCGTCTACTACTCGATGTTCGGCTTCCAGCGCATCGGTGACTTGGCTTGGGCGGCTGGTGACATGCAGGCGCGCGGCTTTCTGCTCGGCGGGACCTCGGGCCGCACGACGCTGAACGGCGAAGGCCTGCAGCACGAAGACGGCCACAGCCACATCCTGGCCAGCACGATTCCGAACTGCATCAGCTACGACCCGAGCTTTGCGCACGAGGTCGGCGTGATCCTGCACCATGGCCTGAAGCGCATGGTCGAGCGGCAGGAAAATGTCTACTACTACCTGACGCTGCTGAACGAAAATTATGCGATGCCAGGCCTGCAGGCCGGCACTGAAGAGCAGATCATCAAGGGCATGTACCTGCTGCAGGAAGGCGCCGGCAAGAAGAAGGCGCCGCGCGTCAACCTGTTGGGCAGTGGCACCATTCTGCGCGAGTCGATTGCTGCGAAGCAGTTGCTCGAGGACGACTGGGGCGTTGCTGCCAACATCTGGAGCTGCCCGAGCTTCAACGAGCTGGCGCGCGACGGCCAGGCGGTCGAGCGCTGGAATCTGCTGCATCCGACCGAAACGGCCAAGGTGGCCTATGTCACCGAACAGTTGGCACCACACGCCGGCCCGGTGATCGCATCGACCGACTACATGAAGAACTACGCCGAGCAGATCCGGCTGTTCATCCCGAAAGGAACCAGCTACCGCGTGCTCGGTACCGATGGTTTCGGGCGCAGCGATTTCCGCAGCAAGCTGCGTGAACATTTCGAGATCAACCGGCACTACATCGTTGTCGCAGCGCTGAAATCGCTTGCCGATGAAGACAGCGTTGCTATGGCCAAGGTGGCCGAGGCGATCAAGAAATACGACATCCAGGCAGACAAGATCAATCCGCTGTACGCATAACAACGAACGGAGACCCACAACATGGCGCTGGTGCAAGTCAAAGTCCCGGACATCGGGGATTTCAAGGAAGTGGAGATCATCGAACTGCTGGTCAAGCCGGGTGACACGGTCAAGGTCGAACAATCCCTGCTGACGGTGGAAAGTGACAAGGCTTCGATGGAGATCCCGTCGTCGCATGCGGGTATCGTCAAGTCGCTGAAGGTGGCGCTTGGCGACAAGGTCAGTGAAGGCAGCCTGGTTCTCGAACTCGAGGCCGAAGATGCAGGCGAGGCGGCTGATGCGCCGGCCCCGGCGGCTTCGTCCGCTGCTGCTGCGCCTGCTTCGGCGCCGGCTGAATCGGCAGCACCGGCGCCTGCCGGTGGCTCGTCCACAGTCGAGGTTGTAGTGCCCGATATCGGGGACTTCGACGAGGTTGCAGTCATCGAGCTGCTGGTCAAGCCTGGTGATAAGGTCACGGTCGAGCAAAGTCTGATAACCGTCGAAAGCGACAAAGCGTCGATGGAGATTCCGTCCTCGCACGCCGGCGTCGTGAAGGAGTTGCGCGTCAAGATCGGCGACAAGGTGGCGAAGGGTTCGGTCGTGGTGGTGCTCGAGGGAGCCGGTGGTGCTGCCGCCGCGCCTGCTGCTTCGCCTGCGCCTTCGCCGGCTGCAGCGGAAGCGGCAGCACCTGCATCGGCGCCCGCTCAGTCCGCGGCGTCGGCGCCGGCTGCGGCCGAAGCGGCTCACGAGCCGGCTGCCGCATCCGGCGGCAAGTTGCCGCATGCCTCGCCGTCGATCCGCAAGCTCGCGCGTGAGCTTGGGGTTGTGCTCGGCGAGCTGAAGGGCAGTGGGCCGAAAGGCCGAATCACGCAGGACGATCTGGCCGGCTTCGTCAAGTCGGTGATGTCGGGCACCACGCGCACGGCGGCACAAGCCGCCAAAGGCGGCGGATCGGCTGCATCGACTGGGGCCGGCCTGAGCGGGCTGCTGCCGTGGCCGCAGGTCGACTTCACGAAGTTCGGAGCAGTCGAGCGCAAGGATCTGAGCCGCATCAAGAAGATCAGCGGCGCCAACCTGCACCGCAACTGGGTGATGATCCCGCATGTCACCAACAACGACGAGGCCGACATCACCGAACTCGAAGCCTTCCGTGTCCAGCTGAACAAGGAAAACGAAAAGAGCGGCGTCAAGGTCACGATGCTGGCTTTTGTGATCAAGGCCGTCGTTGCGGCAATGAAGAAGTTTCCAGATTTCAATACCAGCCTGGATGGCGACCAGCTTGTTTACAAGATGTATTTCCATATCGGTTTTGCCGCCGACACGCCGAACGGTCTGGTCGTCCCCGTGCTGAAGGACGCTGACAAGAAGGGCGTGATGCAGATCAGCAAGGAAATGGGAGAACTGGCCAAGAAGGCCCGTGACGGCAAGGCCGGCCCGGCAGACATGAGTGGTGGCTGCATGTCGATCAGTTCGCTGGGCGGCATCGGCGGCACGCATTTCACGCCGATCATCAACGCACCCGAAGTGGCCATCCTCGGCTTGTCCAAGGGGCAGATGAAACCGGTCTGGGACGGCAAGGCCTTCGTGCCACGCCTCACCCTGCCGTTGTCGTTGTCCTACGACCACCGGGTGATCGACGGCGCCTCGGCGGCGCGATTCAATGCTTACCTCGGCCAGGTCCTCGCGGACTTCCGGCGCATCCTGCTCTGATCGGAAAGCACAACGATGGCACTGATCGATATCAAGGTACCCGACATCGGGGATTTCAAGGACGTTGCGGTGATCGAACTGCTGGTCAAGGCCGGCGATGAAATCAAGGAAGAACAAAGTCTGATTACCGTCGAGAGCGACAAGGCCTCGATGGAGATTCCGTCCTCGCACGCCGGCGTCGTCAAGGAGGTCAAACTGAAGGTTGGCGATACGATCAACGAGGGCAGCGTCGTGCTGGTGCTTGATGCCACTGCTGCGGCGGCACCGGCGGCCAGCCCTGCGCCGGCTGCAACGACGCAAGCGCCCCCGCCGGCACCCGCCCCGGCCGCCAAAGGCAACGAGCCTGCCCCACAGGCAGCGCAGTTCTCCGGATCGGTCGATGTCGAATGTGATCTGCTGGTGCTCGGCGCCGGCCCGGGCGGTTATACCGCAGCCTTTCGGGGCGCTGATCTGGGTCTGAAGACGGTACTGGTCGAGCGTTACGCCACGCTGGGCGGTGTCTGCCTGAATGTCGGCTGTATTCCATCCAAGGCCTTGCTGCACGTGGCCGCTGTGATCGATGAGGTCAGCCACTTCGATGCCTTGGGGGTCAGCTTCTCGAAACCGAGCGTCGACCTGGCCAAGCTCAAGACACACAAGGAGAAGGTGGTCGGCAAACTGACGGGTGGTCTGTCGGCGATGGCCAAGATGCGCAAGGTCACCGTGCTGCAGGGTGACGGCGAGTTCAGCGATCCTTTCCATCTCAGCGTCAGGCTGGCCGATGGCAAGACGCAGACGATCCGCTTCAAGCAGGCGATCATCGCCGCCGGCTCGGAAGCCGTGAAGCTGCCGTTCCTGCCGAAGGATGATCCGCGCGTCGTCACTTCCACCGGCGCGCTGGAACTGCGCCAGAGCCCCAAGCGCATGTTGGTGATTGGTGGCGGGATCATCGGTCTGGAAATGGGCACGATTTATTCGACGTTGGGGGCGCGGCTCGACGTGGTCGAGATGCTCGACGTGCTGATGCCCGGCGCCGATCGGGACCTGGTCAAGGTGTGGCAGAAGATGAACGCCAAACGATTCGATCACATCATGCTGAAGACGAAGACGGTCGGTGCCGAAGCGACTGCCGATGGCATCCGTGTCAGCTTCGAAGGCGAGGGCGCACCGAAGGAGCCGCAGGTCTACGATCTGGTACTGCAGGCTGTTGGGCGCAGCCCCAACGGCAAGAAGATTGCCGCTGACAAGGCTGGCGTGATCGTCGGCGAGCGCGGCTTCATACCGGTCGATATCCAGATGCGCACCAACGTGCCACACATCTTTGCGATCGGCGACATTGTTGGTCAACCGATGCTTGCGCACAAGGCGACTCACGAGGCGCATGTTGCCGCCGAAGTTGCGGCCGGAGTGCAACTCGGTGATGAGAAGCTGGCGAAGACCGCATTTAATGCCCGGGTCATTCCCAGCGTGGCCTATACCGATCCGGAACTGGCGTGGGTCGGCCTGACTGAGGACGATGCGAAGGCACGCGGCATCAAGGTGAAAAAGGGCTTGTTCCCATGGAATGCGTCGGGGCGGGCCATCGCCAACGGCCGCGACGAAGGATTCACCAAACTGTTGTTCAGCGAGGAGACCCATGCAATCGTCGGCGGCGGGATTGTGGGCACCCACGCCGGCGACATGATCGGCGAGGTGGCGCTGGCCATCGAGATGGGCGCTGACGGCGTCGACATCGGCAAGACCATTCATCCCCACCCGACCTTGGGCGAAAGCATCGGTCTGGCTGCCGAGGCCTACGAAGGTGCCTGCACCGATCTGCCGCCCGTCAAACGCTGAACTCGGCTTACCGCAAGAAAAAGGCCCCGCAAGCGGGGCCTTTTACCTGGAATTGCCACTCGCAGTGTCGGCAGGTGGCGATTTGCCAAACCTTAACGGCGGGGCTGGCGGCGCGGTGGCACTGGCGGCGGCGCGGGCGGCGCCACTGGCGTCATCGCGGGCACGGCAGGTGCCATTACCGGGGCTCCGCCCGGGGGCGCGGTGTTGGCCATCTGCTCGGCACGGGTGTCGAGGGCGGTGCGATTGCTCGGCGGAACATCCGGAACAAGCGTCGGGCAGCGTGTGGGCGCATCGTTGCCAGTAGACCAGCCGGCTTCGTCATTCGCGCCGGTATTCGGCTTGGCAATGCCGAGCGTGCTGTTCAGGCTGGTCAGAGCAGCCTGGGTGCGCACGTATGACAGCCCTTGGTCGTACTGCGCATTCGCCAACGAGCGGCGAGCAGTGTAGACCTCGTTCTCGGAATTCAACAGGTCGAGCAACGAGCGGCCAGCAATGCCGTTGTCGAACTGCAGCCGATAGGCGTCGCGCGCATTGGTGATCGCCACCGTATTGCGGTCGAGGTAGACGAGTTGTTCGGTCAGCTTGCGGGTGTCGTTGAACGCGATTGCGGCAGTCTGGCGCACGTCGCGGCAGGTCTTGTCACGCAGATCAGCGGCCTGGTTGACCAGATCGACCTGCTGACGCACGCGGGCGCGGTCGGAGCCACCAGCAAACAGGTTCCAGCTCATCACGATCTCGGCCGTCGCAGCACGATCCTGATCGAGGACGCCTTGATAATTTTTGCCGCCACCGCCGCTCAGCCGTGCCTCGACGCGTGGCTGGAAGGCGGCTTCGCGAACCTTGACCGTCGCGCGGCCGGCGCGCAGAGATTCGATCGCAGAGCTGATCGCCGGGCTGCGCCGGATGGCAACGCCGGCAGCTTCGGTCGCATTGTTAGGCAAGGTCTGTTGGAGCAAGCCGGGCACCGGCAAAACGGCTGGCGGCGATTCACCCACCAGGCGCTGATAACGCGCGGTGACATCGTGCAAATTCGACAGTTCGGTTGTCAGATTCGATTCGGCCAGTGCCAGGCGGGCATTGGCCTGCTCGAGATTCACCGAACGATCGACGCCGGCACGGGTGCGCTTGCCAATCTGCAACGACACATATTTGTGCTGGGCGTAGTTGTCCTCTGCCAATTCGACCAGTTTGCGGTAACGGATGACGTCGTAATGGGCACGAGCCGCTTCGAGCGCGATCAATTCGCTGGTATCGAGCAGTTCGTAGTAGCGCGCGAGCTTTTCATGACTGAGGCGATTGACGTCGTTGCTGGTGGCCAAGCCGTCCCACAGCAATTGGCTCAGCGTCAGGCCGATGCCGGTCCGGTTGATATTCTGCGTGGGCGGCACGCGCGATGTGATTCGGGTACGGTCACGGCCAACACTGGCATCCAGATCCAGACGGGGCAGCAATCCGCCGCGTACCACGTCAATGGCGTCGTCGGACGCACGATAAGCGTTGAAGCGGGCCGTCACCTCGGGGTTGGTCTGCAATGCCTTTTCGACCGTCGTGCGCAACGGATCTGCCGTTTGCGCCATCGCCGCTGAGGCGGCGCATGCCAAGCCCACTGCCAATGACACGGCGCGCACGGCGCTCCGGCTTGCGGCAACCCGCGGTTGTTGGCTAACTTTCAATCTTGTCATTGTTGTGTTCCTGTTAGGTTTGTACTAGCGATCCCTGCAATCTGGCAGGTGTCGATGTCATCTCCGTTCAGCCGGCCCCTCGCCCGGTCCAAGGGCCGATAAAACTCCGCAGCTGGGATTGCGTTGCGTTCCGGAGTTTAGGGCCTGTCGAGCGCTGCCCGTGATGATGCCGGAACCTTGATCCATCGACGACTCGAAACAATCTGCGGCAACGGCGGGATCACGCTTAGTTACGCAATCTTACATACGTTTAATCTTCAATTTTGGTTGCATTCTCGGCAGCTTTTGTTGCGTACCGTGCAGGTTCACCGAAAAACGCTGTGGTCGCAACGCTGTGTTGCCTAGTTGCCACACTCAAGTAGCCGGGTAATCGGGCGAAAAACAACTATCTTCCCCGTTTCGGCCTAACGAGTGTTTGCCCCCCCATCCGAGCTCAGCGCTTTCCCCATCTGCCGGTTGGCTGTCTCATGTTCCCCGGTTTCGTCCGGCTCTGCGTCGCCTCGGCGCCGGCGCCTGCTTGCGGTGCTGGTGAGCTTCTTGTTGTTCGTCGTGGTTTCGCCGCGCGCATTCGACAGCCAGCGCATGATCGCTTCCGCGCCGGCTTTCGGTGCGCGGGCGGTGGCAAGTGCCCCCTCTGTGCAGCAACTGATCGCCCAGGGTTCGAACGCGACCGATGACAGCCGCGTACGCGCAACCAATCAGTTCTATAACGATGCCATCGCATTCGTCGACGACATCGACGTGTGGGGTGTGACTGATTACTGGGCTTCGCCGTTGGAAGCACTTGGCAAAGGAATGGGCGATTGCGAGGACTACGCCCTCGCCAAATATTTCAGCCTGGTAGCAATGGGTATGCCGATCAGCAAACTGCGCCTGGTTTATGTGCGCGCTCTGCTCGATGGTCCGCGCTCACCAGGCCAGCCTCACATGGTCCTGGCGTTCTACGGTTCGCCAGGCGCCGAGCCGCTGATCCTCGACAACCTGGTTTACGACGTACGTCCGGCATCGCGACGCCCTGATCTGGTGCCTGTTTTCAGCTTTAACACCGAAGGAATGTGGCAAGGTGTGAACGGCCAGTCTACCGGCGACGCCAGTTCGCGTTTGTCCAAGTGGCGCGATGTCCTGGCCCGGGCGAGTGCCCAAGGATTCTGATTGGAACGACGATGTCTTTGATTCGACAAATACGCCTGCTGCTGCTTTCCACTCTGCTACTGGCCTTCATCGGCAGCGCGGGATTGACGATTCAGTCGGCCCGCAACACGCTGGGGACTCAGCTTCAGTTGAAGAACAACGACAACGCCATCCTTCTGGCCCAGGTGCTTGGCCAGCAAGGCGGTGACGCCGAGCTGATGTCTTTGGTGATGTCGGCCCAATTCGATACGGGCTTTTATCGATCGATCCGCCTGATTGCAGTCGACGGAAAGCCGATTTTCGAGCGGTCTGCCGATCTGGAACCGGCCGTGGCGCCGCAATGGTTCGTCGATCTGCTGCCGATTGAGTCGGTGCCCGGGATCGCGCAGGTGTCGGATGGCTGGCGCGCCTTGGGTGCGGTCACGGTCGTCAGCCAGACGTCCTATGCCCATGACGATTTGTGGCGGGCCAGTGTGGCGTCGGCCATCGCACTGGGCATTCTCGGCGTCGTCATGGCGATGTTGTCGCGGGTGGTCGTGCAGCGGATCCGCAGGCCTCTGGAGCGCACGGTTGAACAGGCACAAGCGCTGGTCGATGGCAGGTTCCTCACGGTTCCAGAGCCTCGCGTGCCCGAGTTGCAACGCCTGACGCAAGCGATGAACGCCATGGTGAACCGGCTCAAACTGATGTTCGAGGCCCAGACCAAGCAGGTGGAGACGCTGCGTGAACAGGCCTATATCGATCCAGTCAGCGGCCTTGCCAACCGCAATCATTTCATCGGCCTGCTCAATGCTGCGCGACAAAGCGACTATGCGGATCCGGACGCCGGTCTCGTCCTTCTCAGGCTGATCGATCTGGCCGAACTGAATCGGCAACTCGGGCGAGCCAGTACGGACAAGATGATCTCGGCCATCGCCCAGGCATTGATGTCGTATTCCGATCGCATTGCCGGATGCCAGGTTGGCCGGCTCAATGGTTCTGATTTCGCACTGTATCTGCCGATTGGCGGCCAGGCGTTTGATACCGCACAGTCGGTTGCCGATTCGATGCGCAGCATCCTGCCGCTGTACGGTACGCAGGTCGCCGTAGCAGTTGGAGCGGTCGAAATTCTGCCCGACCATGGATTGCGCGAGGTATTGGCACTGGCAGACGGTGCGCTCGCCCGTGCCGAAAGTCGTGGTGCGTTTGCGGTCGAGTTGGCCGACCCGGGGGTTTCGGCAAAGGATGGCGCGCTCGCAGCGGTCGCCATGGGGGAGGGCGCCTGGCGCGAAAATCTACTGTCCGCACTGGCAAGCAGCCGTGCCAAGCTGGTTCGCTTTCCGGTCATCGATGCCCAGTTGCAGGCCATTCATCTGGAATGCCCGCTGCGTCTGCAACTCGATGTCGAGGGCGGCTTCGAAACCGCGTCGCATTGGTTGCCGCTGGCATTACGCAGCCGGCTCACAGCCTCGATCGATGAGCTTGCCGTGCGGCTCGCGCTCGGCGAGATCGCGGCGCACGGCCAGGACCTGTGTGTCAATCTCTCGCCGGCGTCTCTGCTCGACAGTGGCTTCGCCGCCCGCTTGCGCGGCTTGCTCGGGCAGCACCCGAGTCAGGCGAGGCGCTTGTCACTGGAGGTTCACGAGCTCGCGGCAGTCGACCATTTTGAGCTGGTGCAGGAGTTCTCTCACCAATTGCGGCCGCTTGGCGTGCGCTTCGGCCTCGAGCATGCCGGCCAGCGACTGAGCCGCATCGATCGGCTGTTCGAAGCCGGTCTCGACTACGTCAAACTCGATGCGGCGGTGATCCATGGGATCGATAACGATGTGGCACGCGCCAATTTCCTTCGTAGCCTGGTGCTGATGCTGCATGGCTTGTCCTTGAAGGTCTACGCGGAGGGAGTCGGTACCAAGGCCGAATCGGCTGCGGCCTGGCAGGCCGGCGTCGATGGCCAGACGGGTTCCTGGGCTAGTGCACTGAGGGCTGATCTGGTCGGATAGTCGGGTCGAGCAAGCAGGCGGCCTCGCAGCTGGGCTGTCGGTAAAACGAGAAAAGGGGAGCCTTGTGGGCTCCCCTTTCTTTCGGCTTGACAACACTACCCGCCGCGGCGGGCAGCCACTCGAGAATCAATCGGTGATCAACTTGCCGTTGTTGAGCAGCGCATTGATGATCGCCGCATCGCTGGCATTCGCACCCAGGTTCAGGGCCACGTCCAGCTTGATGCCGGTCAGCGTGATGGTCTGATCGACCTGCCGGCCATTGGTACTGGAGTCGCCCGGCGCGAAGGTATCGGACGTCGAGGTAAAGCCACCCGAGTTGCTGATCCGGATGACCGTATCGGCGCCACTTGTATCGAAGTCCAGATAGCGCTCCAGACTTCCTGCCACATTGCCCGTCAGAGCCTTGTTTTCGCCCTGCAGCATATCGCGCAAGTCGAGAACGTCGCCTCCCTGGGCCTGCGAGCGCGCATCGAAATCCACGATTCTGTCGACCGCAAACCCATTGGTCGTGTTGGTGTTCAGACGCGCAGATCCCTGATCGCCGAAGCGCCAGGCAAAGACATCCGATCCGGCGCCTCCCGTCAGCGTGTCGTTGCCGGAACCGCCATACAGTCGATCGTTGCCTGCACCACCGTCGAGGATGTCGTTGCCGGCGCCTCCATACAGATCATCGTTGCCACCGAGACCGTTCAGCGTGTCGTTGCCGGCGTTGCCGATCATGATGTCGTTGGTGGCACGCCCGTCGAGCGTGTCGTTGCCGGCCGTGCCACGGATGAACGGATTCGGCACATCGATCGTCAAGGTCGAGCCGGTCGTATCACCATCCCGATCCGAAATCACGAATCCGACGATTTCCTGCAGTCCGTTCGGCGGCAGCGACGAACTCGGCGCCACCTGATACTGGAACACGCCGTCGTCCATGTCGATCGCAAACAGGCTGTTGAGCACGGTGGTGATCGTCAACTTGTTGGTTGCGGTGTCGAAGGTGCTCCGGTTGGTGCCGACAACCGTGATCGAGCCCCCATTGGCCGGATCGTAGGTATAGGTCGATCCGTCAACGGTCAGCGATCTGACGAACGCCGGACCGTCTGCGCCCGGACCGGCAGTCAAGCTGGATGCCAACAGGTTGCCGGCTATCGATGGCCGGATCGAGTCGGCCAGAGCCTGGTCGAGGTCGGCAAAATTCTGTACGACGAGTGCATTTTCCTCGGTGTTGTTGCGGCCGTTCCAGGCAATCGGATTGAGCGTCGCCGTATCTGCCGCAGTCAGTCCGCCGAACCCGAGCGCGAAGCTCGAGATCTGGTTGTTCGGATTGCTGAGGAATGCTTTCCACGCCGCTTCTTCGGCTGCCTGAATGCCCAGGTCCGGGTTGTTCTGACCGGGTTGCCCCGTGCCGATCAGCGCCGGGCTGTCGCCAGGCTGCGTTCCGGGCGGAACCAGTGTGTCGACCGTTCCGGCCGCGTAGGTCGGCTGGCCGTCAGACAGGAAGTATGAAACGTTTTGCCCGGTTGCCAGTTTGCCAGGAGAGCCGAAGAGGTTGATCGCGTCGCCGAGTGCCTCGTCGTAATTCGTGCCACCGCTGGCACTGAGATTCGCCAGCAGGGCGCGCGCGGCGCCGACAGTCAGCCAAGTGTCGCCCAAGCCTTGAGCATGGGTGGAGAACGTGACCAACCGGACCCGCACGTCGCCGAGTTCATCATAGCGATCGAGCAAGTTGCTGATCGACTGGATCGCGGCCTGCAGACGGGTCGGATTGCCGGGCAATCCGGTATCGGTGGCGCCCATCGATCCTGACACGTCGAGGATGACCATGACATTGCTGTCGACGCCGGTCACCGGCGCCGTCAACGTGATTGGCTGAGCGGCGCTCGGCGTGTCGTCGGCGATGGCCACCGACAACGTGGCGGGAGTCGATACATTTCCGCCAGGATCGGTCGCTGTCAACGAGAAGGTATAAGTCAACGAATCAACTGGCGAACCGGCAGCATTGAAATCATCCAGTGGTTTGAACAGCGTGAACTGATATTGGCTTTGCGCCGGATCCAGGTTGAGCGTGGCGACCAGGCCAGCCGCACCCGGTCCGGTCCGTCCTTCCAGGGTCAGACCGTTGTTGATCGACGTCCACACGACATTGACACCACCGGACTGGTAGGCCTGGGTCGGCAAAGCCGCCTGCACAGTGAATGGTCCGCCTTCGGGATCGGTGATGGTGTAGGTGCCGGTGAACGTCGAAACCGGGGTCGGGCCAGGTGTCGGGATACCGCCGGGCAGCGCTTCTTCGGAAACCGCACCATTACCCGACAGGGTCAAGGTTGGCGGTGTGTCGTCGTCGACGATCGTGCCAGTGGCGACCGACAGCCCCGGGCTGATGCCCAAGGCCACGCCATTGGTCGTCGCCCCAGTCAGCGTGGCAACAACCGTCTCGTTGTTTTCACGAACGTTGTCCGGAGTGGGATCGACGGTGAAGTTGACCGATGTCTGCCCCGCCGGAATGGTGACGGTCTTGGTGACTGTGGCGTAGTCGGTGCCCTCGGTCGCGGTGCCAGTGAGCGTGAATGTCACGTTGGTGGCAAACGCCGAGGTCTTGCCATTCGTGATGGCAACCGTATAAATCAGGTTGGCTGCGCCATCCTCGTTCACTGACGCCGGAGAGACGGAGATTCCGACCTGCGGCTGATCCGTGACATCGGTGATGGTGCCGGTGGCCACGGTGGCGGCCGGAGCAAAAGCCAGCGCGACGCCATTCGTGGCAGCACCGGTCAGCGTTGCCACGACCGTTTCGCTGCCTTCGTACACCGAATCCGGCGTCGGGTCGGCAGCGAACGTGACCGATGTCTGCCCGGCCGGAATCGTCACTGTCTTGATGACCGGCGCATAGTCAGTCCCTTCGGTCGCTGTACCGGTCAGGGTGAAGGTCACCGTGGTCGGGTAGGCCGAGGTCTTGCCATTGGTGATGGCAACGGTGTAGACCAGAATGCCTGCACCATCTTCGTCCACCGACGCCGGTGCGACCGTGATGCCGAGAATCGGCTTGTCGGATCCAGGGCCGTTGGTGTCGTCGATCGTGCCGGTGGCCACGGTCTGACCGGGGTTGAAGGCCAGTGCGACACCGTTGGTGGTGGCGGTTGCCAGCGTCGCGACAACGGTTTCCGGGCCCTCGAAGACCTGGTCGTCGATCGGATCGGCAACAAAGGTGACCGAGGTCTGTCCGGCCGCTATCGTCACCGTCTTGGTGATCGGCGCGTAGTCCGTTCCCTCGGTGGCGGTGCCGGCGATGGTGAAGGTCACCGTGGTATCGAAGGCCGACGTCTTGCCGTTGGTGATCGCGACGGTGTAGCTCAGGTCGGTCGTGCCGTCTTCGGTGACGGTCCCCGGATTGACCGTGATGCCGATGACCGGCTTGTCCGAGCCCGGGCCGTTGGTGTCGTCGATGGTGCCGGTGGCCACGGTCTGACCGGGGTTGAAGCCCAGCGCGACACCGTTGGTGAAGGCGGTGGCCAACGTGGCGATGACGGTTTCCGGGCCCTCGAAAACCTGGTCGTCGATCGGATCGGCAGCGAACGTGACCGAGCTGGCGCCGGCCGGGA
>JBBRID010000047.1:0-14034 GCA_038221635.1 Burkholderiales bacterium | reverse complement strand
ACCGCCGAAGTAGCCGGCGAGCATGCCCATCGTGGTGCCGATGAGGCCGGAGATCAACGCCACCGAGGCGCCGATCAGCAGCGAAATCCGGGCGCCGTAGAACAGTCGCGAGAGGTAGTCGCGCCCCAGCGCATCGGTGCCCAGCGGATGCGCCCAGCTGCCGGCGTCGTACCAGACCGGCGGTATCGTGCGCTGCGTCAGATCCTGCGCATACGGGTCGTGCGGCGACAGCCACGGCGCGAGCAGCGCGACCAGCACGATCAACAGCAGCAACCCGCCGCCCACCATTACCGCCTTGTTGCGCCAGATGCGTGACCACCAGCTGCGCACCGGCGGCAGTTCCAGATTCACTTCGGCCACGGATGCGCCGGCCGCTCCAGGAATGACAGCCATTGCTCAGGCCACTCGGATGCGTGGATCGAGCCAGGCGTTGGCCACATCGGAGGCCAGCGTCAGCACCACGTAGATCACCGACAACAGCAGCACGATGCTCTGCATCACCGGAAAATCCTTGTAGGTGATGCTCTGGTAAGCCAGATAGCCCAGGCCGTCGAGCGCGAAGATGGTCTCGATGACGACCGAGCCACCGAGCAGGTAGCCGAGTTGCACCGCAGTCAGCGCCACCACCGGCACCACCGCATTGCGCAGTGCGTGCTTGAAGATCACCGCGCCGGCCGGCAAACCCTTGGCACGCGCGGTGCGGATGTAATCGGCGTCGAGCACCTCGATCATGCCGGCGCGGATCAGCCGCATGAAGGCCGGTGCCGCGTAATAACCCAGGGCAATGGTGGGCATCACGAAATGCTGCCAGCTCTCGCTGCCCGATACCGGCAGCCAGCGCAGCCAGATCGCGAACACCATGATCAGCAGCAGCGCGAAGAAGAAGTTCGGCAGCGCCTGGCCGACCACCGCCATCGCCAGGCACAGGCGATCGACCCAGCTGTTGCGGTACAGGGCCGCCAGCACGCCCAACGGAATCGAGATCACCAGCGCAAACACCAATGACAACATGCCAAGCACCAGCGTCGTCTGCAGCTTGGACATGATCAGCGGCGCGGCAGCGGTCTTGAAATAGATCGACTCGCCCATGTCGCCACGCACGGTGCGCCCCAGCCACTCGGCATATTGCACCGGCAGCGGGCGGTCGAATCCGTAGGTCGCACGAACCATCGCGATGTCGGCCTGGGTCGCGCCTTCTCCAGCGATCGCAATCGCCGGATCGCCCGATAGCCGCAGCAACAAGAAGGCGATCATCGAGACCGCCAGCGCGACCAGAATCGCCAGCCCGAGCCGCTTCAGGATATAGATGTGCATCGCCGCGACTCAGGCACTCAAGCTCGATGTTTCACTTCCAGCTCATTTCCCAGAAGCGCACCATCTCATCGGGATAGGCCGAGAAATTCAACTCCTTGTTGGCGACGTAGAACACCGGTAGCGACCACAGCGGCAGCGAGAACGCGTTGTCGGCGATTCGCTTCAGGCCCTGCTGATAGGCCTTCTTGCGCGCAGCCGGGTCGACCGAGTTGTTGCCCTTGTTCAGCAGGTCGCGTGTTTCGGCATCGTGCGTCACGTCGTCGGCTTCGAAGGTGAAATACACCGGCGTGCTGGCCGAGACGTCGTTGACCGAGAACGAGCCCCAGGTCTGATGCGTGATCGGCGCCTTGTTCGAGCGCACCGCATCACGCATCGCTGCGTACTGCGAAAAATTGAGCTTGGCACGAATGCCTACCGCCTGCAGGTCGTTGATCATCGCCTCGGTCTGGTTGCGCTCGCGATAAGCATAGATCTCGGTCTCGAAGCCGTTCGGGAAACCGGCCTCGGCAAGCAGCTTCTTGGCCAGCACGGGGTCATAGGCATATCGCGGTGCACCTTCGTCGGTGCAACCGAACTGCGACGGAAAACACTGTGTGTGCAGCACCCGGGAGCCGGCGCCGACGATGTTCTTGACGATGGCTTCGCGGTTGATCGCGTGCGAGATCGCTTTGCGCACGCGGATGTCTTTGAGCTGCGGTGCCGGCCCGCCGTCCAGCGTATTCATCTGCATGAAGACAATACGCATGGTTTCGCCGCTGACCACTTGCAGCGACGGCACCTTGCCGGCCTGTTCGGCTTGATCCTTTGGCACGTGCATGATGAAATCAGCGCCACCGGCCAGCGCCTCGGCCATCTGGGTCTGGCGATCGGGAATGAAACGCACCTCGAGCTTGCCGATCTTCGGCGTGCCCTTCGGCGAATCCTTGAAATAGTCGGCGTTGCGCTCGAGCGTGATCGATTTGCCCGGCGTGTACTGCGTGACCTTGAACGGTCCGGTGCCGATCGGCTTCGCGTTCATGCCCTTGGGGCCGACCTCGGCGTAGTACTTCGCCGGGTGGATCACCACCGGGCCGGCGAGATATTCAATGGCTGCGGGGAAAACCTTCTTGGTCGTCACGCGCACCTTGAACTTGGAGACCTTGGTTGCCTTCTCGATCCAGTTGACGTTGGCCTGTGTCGTCACCTTGTTGACCGGGTCGGCGACGAAGTTCAGCGTATAGACCACCGAGTCGGCGTCGAACTCTTCGCCGTTGTGGAATTTGATGCCTTCGCGCAGGTCGAACTCGATCGTGCGGTCGTCGATCTGCTTCCAGCTCTTGGCCAGGTTGCCCTTGTATTCGTTGGTCGTTGCATCGCGGTAGATCAGCGTATCCCACACGTTGGCGCCGATGATCACACCGATGCGCACGTTGTTGAAGAACGGGTCGACACTTTCCGGCGCCTGGTCGTAGGCAAAACGCACCGTGTCGTCTTTCTTCGAAGCCCAGGCCGAGCTGACGGCCAGGCTGGCCAGCAAGGCAATGGTTGCAATTCGTTGGCGATTGCCGGCAAACAGGCGCGATGTCATCAGGTGGTCCTTGTCGTGGTTGCGAAAATGCTGAACGTGTCAGCAACTGTCCGAGATGCAATCTGTGGGGTCAATGGGGATTTCATCGGAGGTGCCCGACGAATCGATCCGATCCGGGTCCGCACGGGTGCATGTTAGTTCAGACCCCATTCGGGCCGCCTGCAACACGCGCTGCTTGACGGCCTCTCGTTCACAACACGTTCATTCCACGCGTGCGGGACTACGCCCGCGACTTGACTTAAGGTCGCTTGTAAGGCTCGACGCTCAGTCCGTCCATGCGGTAACCGGCGGTGCCCAAGTCGGTGTCGCTGAAGGCAATTCGCAACTGGCCACTGAGCCAGATCGCATCCATGGTGTAGATGCCCTTGACAGGTGTCGCCAAGGTCACGTGGATCGTCTGGTTGGCCGGCGGCGGCGGCGCATGGATGCAGGCGCCGAAATACGGCACCAGCAGAAACTCGCGCAGCGCCTTGCCCTCGCCGTCCAGCGGCACCACGAAGCCAGCGATGCGGATGCGCGCCTTGTCCATCGACGGCTCGGTCGGCGCTCTGTCCCAGGCACGCTTCATGTCGTTCAAGGCTTTCGTCACCTCGGGGTCGCCGTCGCGCATCATCGCGAAGTTCAGCTTCTTGATCCCCTTCATCGGATCCCAGTCTTTGGGCATCAGATCGTCCCAACTGGTGAGCTTGAATGTTTCGGCCGCGGCGGACGCCGCGCTGCCCGGCAACTTGTCACCGAGCTTGTAGGGCGCAGACGCCGAGGGATTGGGACGATTGGCAGGCTGCGACGACACGCTGCCGCTCACTGCGGTCAACAGCGCAACCATCAGGGGCGCGAAACAGAGCTTCATCGGTTTTCCTTACAACTTGGGCGTCAGCCCGTCGGCCAGCGCGAGGCGGCTGGCTCGCCACGCAGGGATTGCGCCGGCCAGCAGGCCGGCCAGCAGCACGAAGCCGATCAATGGCCACTCGCCCGGCGAAACGCTGCCCGCACGGACCGTCAATCCGAAATTCGATTGCACCCATGGGCCAGTCAGCCAAGCCGTCGCCGCCAACAGGAGCACACCAATCAATGCACCGACCGCCGTGGCGACCAGGCTTTCCACTACCAGCAGGACTGCAATCTGCCAAGGCCCGGCACCCACCGAACGCAATATGGAAAGCTCGCGGCGCCGTTCGTTCAGGCTTGCCAGGAGCACCGCAACCATGCCGGCGAGCCCGATCACGACGATCATGCCGGACACCGCTAGCAAGGTGCGCTCGGCCACGCCAACCACGCGCCAGAGCTGGTCCAGCGCGACGCCGGGCAGCACGGCCAGCAACGGCTCCGCCTCGAACCCGTTGATGTCGCGCTGCGTCCTGAACACGGCGCCCCGACTTTTCAGGCCGATCAGCATCGCGGTGATTGTCTTGGGCTCGAGATCGAACTTTCGCACGTATTCCGGTGGGATCACCAGGCCCGGTACTGGCACGCCGGCTTGCCAATCCAGGTGGATCGCTTCGATTGCCTGCAGGCTGATGTGCACCGTGCGGTCGACCGGTGTGCCGGTGGCCGCGAGCATTCCGACCACCGTGAAGGGCTTGTCGGCATGTTCGGGCAGCAGCGGGCCGCCCGCACCGTGACTCAGCGTGATGCGCTGGCCCATGCCATAGCCCAGAGACTGCGCCACCTCCGAGCCGATCACAGCCTCGAAGACACCGTCGAGGCTGCCACTGAACGCGCGGCCGGCATTCATCACGAGCGGCCGCTTGTAGCCGTAGCGGAAATACTCGAAGTAATCGGTACTGGTGCCGAGCACCGCGAACCCACGGTGCGAGTCGCCCAGCGACAGCGGTACCGCCCACGCGACGTCGGGCCGGGCGGCGACTGCTTGGAAACTGCTCCACCGAACATTGTTGGTGGCCTCGCCGAGCCGAAACACGGCGTACAGCATCAGCTGGACCGGGCTCGTTCTTGCGCCCACCACGAGATCGGTGCCCGACACCGATTGCTCGAAGCCCTCGCGTGCGGCCACTCGCGTTCGCTCGACGCCGAGCAGCATCGTCACCGACAAGGCGATGGAGATCACGGTCAGCGCCAATGTCGCGCGCCGGTTCCAGGCGCTGGCGAGTGCAAGGCGCAGCAGGTTCGTCATGCGGCCGCCTGGTCGACTCCGGCCGCTGCATGATTGATTTCGTGCAGCGCCACCTCGCGCGTGAAATGGCTGGCCAGCCGGCGGTCGTGACTGACGAAAACCAGGCTCGCGTTGGACGCTGCGCACTCTTTCAGCAGCAGGTCGAGAAAGCGATCCTGGCGCTGCGCATCGAGCGCCGAGGTCGGCTCGTCGGCAATCACGATCTCGGGTCGGCCAATCAGGGCACGCGCCACCGCGACCCGCTGTTGCTGACCGACCGAGAGCTGGGTCACCGGCCTCGAGGCGAGGTCGTCCGACAGGTCCAGCTCGCGCAGCAGTCGTCGGGCGTCGGCCGCCAGGTCGGCGCCGGCCTGCTTTCGACGGCGCGCCGAGAACCGGCAGGGCAGCAGCACGTTGTCCAGCACATTGAGGTAGGGAATCAGATTGAACTGCTGGAACACGAAGCCGATGTGGTCGACGCGAAAGCGGTCGCGCTGCGCGCGGCTGAGTCGCTCCCAGGCTGTCGACCGACCATCGATGGTGACAGTCACGCCGCCCTGCTCGCCAACCAGCACACCACCCAGCAGGCCGAGCAGTGTGCTTTTGCCGCTACCGCTGGGGCCATGCACGAATACGCGTTCGCCAGCCTCGAGGTCCAGCCGCTCGATGTCGAGGCAAGGCGGCTGGCTGCGGTTCCAGCGAAACCGCAGTTTGTCGATACGCAGCAACGGCATGTCAGGCTCCCACAGTCACCAGCTGACCGTGCGCTTGCCCGGTGTCAGCACCGTCGCCGACTGACCCTTGGGACCGGCCAGCGAGACACTCAGCCGGCGCAGGCCGCTGAATGCCTTCATCAATGCCACCTCCATGCCCTTCAGCGATGCGGGTGCCGCGCATTGGAAGGTGAAGCTTGCGTCGAGGTCGGCATGCCCGTCCGCATCCTTGGCGACCTCGGATGCTTTCGGCGGGGCCTCGCCGAGCAGGGCGGCCGGCAGTGCCGCCGATTCGAGCCGAACGGCCATCAGTCGACACTGCGCGGCGGGCGTGGGGACGAACAGCGTCTGCGCCTGGCGCAGCCGGGTGGCCATCGCGCGCACCGCGGCACGTTGCTGCTCGGTGCGCGGCGCATGCTCGAACCCGAGCAGGTTTTCCAGCGGACTCTCCAAGTCGATCTCGAGCCGCGCGCCGTCGATTGCGACCTTCAGTTCAGCCATGCCATGGACGTGTGCGTCGGGGCTGGGCGGGGCGGCGAGCAGCGCCGTCGACCACAACGTGCCGACGAGAAGAACAGCGCAACGGTGATGCATGAAAGCAAATCCTGTGATGGGTTCATGTGCAGCGCACGCGGCGAGTCGCAGCAGAAGCATTCGACGGCGCCGGCCGCGACATGAGTCAAAGCCTCGGGCGGCGCGAAGCTGGGCAGATGCCAACACGCGCCATGCCACATCCGAGCGCTGCTGCGACCGGCGCTACGCCGGTATCGGCAGGTTCAGGCCGGCTGGGGTGGGGCGCGCGACAGGTAGCCGGTTGCTACGCCTGTTACCGGTGCCAGGCGGCCCGCGGCAAGCGCGCTGGCTCGGGCCGGCTGCGGTGCAATTGGCAATGCCGCATCGGGTGCCGGCAATGCGGCGCCGAACGCCGCGAGACCGTCGCACAGATTGCAATGAAGTTCCGCCGGGGCACCCTGGGCCTTGCCTTGCACCGCCTCCGTGGCATGCGACAGCGCATGGCGCACTGCCTGCTGCTGACCGAACAGCAGCAGCATGCCCAGCACGGCGTGTGCGAGCAGCTTGCGCAAGATCGGCATCGACGAATTCATGTCGTCGAATCGTAGCGATTTGCGGGCACGGGTCAACAACTGGCCGAATCGCACCATTGCGCGCACGTGGTCAGGAAGCCGGCATCAAAGGTACGACATGGGCTACTGGTTTGCCGCCTACGTACCGGCCGCTACGCCAGCGCCGGTCGTCGCCCGGCTCAACGAGTTGCTGCAGCAGGCCGTCAAAGGTTCGGCAGCCAAGGCCTTTTTCGAAACCGGCGGGTCGCAGCCGTGGTCGACCACGCCCGACGAGCTGGCAAAGTTTCAGGCCGTCGAAGCGCAGAAATGGGGCAAGGTGATCAAGGCTGCGCACATCGAGCCCGAATAAGCCGACGGGGTGAAGCAGTGCGAGGCGGGATGTCGCGAGATCAAGCCGCCGCGCGCGCCTTGACCCAGGCAACGTATTTGTCCATCCAGCCCTGCAGAAATTTCTGGCTCGCCTTGCCGATGTTGCCGTCGTCGGTGAACAGGCCGTCCTTGGCGTGAATGAACGCCTCGGGCTGACCCAGCACCGACATGTCGAGGTAAGCCAAAATGTTGCGCAGGTGCTGCTGCGCCATAGCCGTACCGATCGGCCCGACCGACGCACCGATCACGCCGGCCGGCTTGCCTGCCCAGGCGTTCTTGCCATACGGCCGCGACGCATGGTCGATCGCGTTTTTCAGAACGCCGGGAATCGAGCGGTTGTATTCCGGCGTGACGAACAGCACGCCGTGCGCCGCCGAGATTTCGGCCTTCAGCCGCTTCACCGACTCGGCCTGATCCGAGTCGTCGTCCTGGTTGTACAGCGGCAGGTCATCGATCCGGAGCTGATTGAAGGTGAATTCCGACGGCGCCAGCCGCGCCACGCCGGTCGCCAGCTTTCGATTGAACGATTCTTTGCGCAGGCTACCCACGACGACTGCGATCTGGTACTGGCTCATCGGATTCTCCAAGTGCAAAAATGAATGATTGCATCAGTGTCCCACAGGCCCGTCTGGCATGCAGACGTCGTCGGAACCCGTCGTGCGTGCCGCCCTGCTGAGGCCAGGGTCGTGAACTGCCGAGTCCGGCCGGATTGGGGACGGCGGCGGCCTGGCAATGCGCGAGACATGACATAGATCAAATCCGGATTGACAGGGGCGGACGTAAGATGCGTGCATCCATCCATCATCGTCCTGCGGACACTCCCTAGCAGCGTGGCCGCAGGCAACGATGGCGCGACATGTGGTCGCCTTCGAACTTTTTCGCGACCAACCCGGAGGTGCAGGCGCAAACCGCCCGATCCGCAGGCATGAACCTTCAGCGGCAACCGATTCCAAAAAGGGATCCTGGTGGCCAGCCCACGAGGTCTGGCTGGCGTCGCACGGCGGCACGCGGGTGAAGCCACCGCCAATCGGCGGCAAGGCACGCGACCCGGCATCGTTGGATGACGCGTCCGGCCAATACGTACTGGTCGCTTGACGAAAGACATGAACACGATGGCTACCCCAGTGCAGACCGTCCCGCGCCTGGCGGGCAAGAAGGGCTTGATCGTCGGCATCGCCAACCAACACAGCATTGCCTATGGCTGTGCTCAGGCGATCAGAGCTGAAGGCGGCTCGCTGGCCGTCACCTACCTGAACGAGAAGGCCATGCCTTTCGTTCAACCGCTCGCCGAGGGGCTGGGCGCGGAGATGATCACCGCACTCGATGTCGAACAGCCAGGTCAGATGGAGGCGGTGTTCAAGGAGATCGAGCAGCGCTGGGGCCGTCTGGACTTCGTGTTGCATGCGATTGCCTTTGCACCGACCGCCGACCTGCACGGACGCGTCGTCGACAGCAGCGCCGCCGGATTCGCCCGTGCAATGGACGTCTCCTGCCATTCCTTCATCCGCATGGCCCGGCTGGCCGAGCCACTGATGACCCAGGGCGGCGCGCTGATCACGATGAGCTACTACGGCGCACAGAAGGTGATCGCCAACTACGGTTTGATGGGTCCGGTGAAAGCGGCGCTCGAGGCCAGCGTGCGCTATCTGGCCGCCGAACTCGGTCCGGCCGGTATTCGCGTGCATGCCGTATCGCCTGGCCCGATCCGCACGCGTGCCGCCTCCGGTATCGATCAGTTCGAGCGTCTGCTGGATGACGCCGCACTGCGGGCACCGAAACATCAGCTGGTCTCGATCGAGGACGTCGGCGCCGTCACCGCCTTGTTGTGTTGTGACGCCGCGCATGCATTGACCGGGAACGTCGTATTCGTCGACGCCGGCTACCACGTGATGGGATGAGCCCCATGACCACGTTGGACACGCTGGCCGGAATTGAAACCTCAAACGTCGACTGGCTGGAAAACCGTCCCTACTCGGAGATCCGTATCGGCGACACGGCGAGCCTCGAGCGGCGCGTGACGAACCGCGACATCCAGCTCTTTGCTGCCGTTTCGGGCGACGTGAACCCTGCGCACGTCGACGCGGTCTACGCAAAAAGCAGTCGCTTCCACGGCATCATCGCGCACGGCATGCTGGGCGCGTCGCTGATCTCCACGCTGCTCGGCACGCGCTTGCCCGGCATCGGCACGATCTACCTCGGGCAGTCGCTGAAGTTCCTGAAACCGGTTCATGTCGGCGACGTGCTCACCGTCATTGCGACGGTCACCTCGCTGGACGCAGCGCGACACCGACTGCTGATCGACACTCGTTGCATCAACCAGGACGGCGAAACCGTGATCTCCTGCGAGGCCGAGGTGATGGCGCCGACCGAAAAGCAGCGTGTGCACCGCACCGAGATCGCCAAGCCGCTATGGGCAGACAAGAATCTGCGCTACGCGCAATCCTGTCGGCGGTGGAGACGGTGACGCCGAAGCTCAGATCGGCGATGGACGCAGCAGCGCTGGCCAAGATGGCCGACCGCGGCCAGATCACCGGCGGGCTGGTCGACGGCCCGCTGGCGTTCGACAACGCGGTCTCGATAGCGGCCGCCCGGTCGAAAGGCATTGAATCGCCGGTCGCCGGAGATGCCGACATCCTGGTGATGCCCGATCTGGAGTCGGGCAACATGCTGGCCAAACAACTCGAATACCTCGGCGACGCGCAGGTCGCCGGCATCGTGCTCGGTGCCAAGGTACCCATTGTGCTGACCAGCCGAGCCGATTCAGCCCATTCGCGCATCGCCTCGTGTGCAATCGCATTGTTATTGGTCCGATCGCGCCACGAGGTCGAGCAGTGAGCGTCGGGCAACTATCCACTGGCGGCACGATCGTCGTGCTCAATTCGGGATCGTCGAGTGTCAAGTTCGCGGCATTCGCGATTGATTCGAATCCGTCCATCACGCCGCTGCGGTTGCTGCATGGCAAGATTGACGGCATCGGCGAATCGGCGCGCCTGCTGGCCTGGCGAGACGACGGCCAGCCCTTGTCGGATGGAGGCGCGCTCGACGCCGAGAACAAACCGGAAAAAGCGCGACAGAGCCATGAGACGGCCTTTCGCCTGCTGTTCGAATGGCTGGAGCACAACATGCCAGGGCGCACCCTGCGCTGCGTGGCGCATCGCGTGGTGCATGGCGGTGAGGATTTTGTCGCTCCGGTCCGGGTCACGCCCGAGCTGCTCGATCAGCTCGACGCGCTGAGCCCGCTGGCTCCACTGCACCAGCTACACAACCTCGCGGCGATCCGCGTGATCGCCGCGCTGGAGCCCGCATTGCCACAGGTGGCCTGCTTCGACACCGCTTTTCATGCCGGGCAGGACTGGGTGATGCAGGCTTATGCCTTGCCGCGCCGGATCCGCGAAGCCGGTGTCAAGCGATACGGCTTCCACGGCCTGTCGTATGAATACATCGCCAGCGTGTTGCCGGATCATCTCGGCGCGCAGGCTGACGCCCGCGTGGTCGTGGCCCACCTCGGCAACGGCGCCAGCATGTGCGCGATGCACAAGCGCCGCAGCGTCTCCACGACAATGGGCTTCACTGCGCTCGACGGGCTGATGATGGGCACGCGCTGCGGCAATCTGGATCCCGGCGTCGTGATGTACCTGGCTGGCGAGATGCAGATGAGCCAAGCAGAGATCGAGCAGCTGTTGTATCAGGAGTCGGGCTTGCTCGGCGTGTCGGAGATTTCGTCGGACATGCGCACGCTGGAAACCAGCGACGACCCGCTTGCCCGCAGCGCCATCGATCTGTTCGTGCATCGCATCGCCCACGAGCTCGGTGGTCTTGCCGCTGACCTCGGCGGGCTCGACGCGCTGGTATTCACCGCCGGCATCGGCGAACACAGCGCCGCGATTCGCCAGCGCGTGTGCAAAGCCGCCGCCTGGCTCGGCGTCGAACTCGACGAGGCAGCCAATCGCGGGCACAGCAGCCGCGTCAGCACCGATCGAAGCCGCGTATCCGCGTGGGTCCTGCCGACCAACGAGGAATTGATGCTCGCCAGGCATGCCTTGTCGGTTTTGGAAACCGGAGACGTGGTGTGACCTCGATCGCCGGTCGCTCGACGCCG
Organism: Burkholderiales bacterium; assembly: GCA_038221635.1. Lineage (GTDB taxonomy): Bacteria > Pseudomonadota > Gammaproteobacteria > Burkholderiales > Burkholderiaceae_C > Ideonella_A. The sequence goes on along the minus strand of JBBRID010000047.1, from coordinate 2,774 downwards.
ACTGCAGGCTGCGTGACCGCAGTTCGAGGCAGCGTGGTCGACGTGCGCTTCGAGTCGCAAGTGCCGCCGATCCGCACGCTGCTGCGCCTCGGCGCGAACGACGAGATCGCGTTGGAGGTGCTGGCGCAACTCGATGCGCAGCGCGTGCGCTGCATCGCATTGACTGCGACGCAGGGTCTGGCGCGCGGCATGGCGGTTCGAAACACCGGCGCGCCGCTTCAGGCGTCCGTCGGACCTGGCATCCTGTCACGCATGTTCGACGTGTTCGGCCAGGCAATCGATCGCCTGCCGGCACCAACCGATGTGCAGGGCCGCTCGGTGCACCGGGCGCCACCCGATCTGGCTACGCGTGTCACCAAGTCGGTCGTGTTCGAGACCGGGATCAAGGCAATCGACGTGTTGCTGCCACTGGAAACCGGTGGCAAGGCGGGCCTGTTCGGCGGTGCCGGCGTCGGCAAGACCGTGCTGCTGACCGAACTGATCCACAACATGGTCGGAAACCACCAGGGCGTGAGCATCTTCTGCGGCATCGGCGAGCGCTGCCGGGAGGGCGAGGAGCTTTATCGCGAGATGCGCGAAGCCGGCGTGCTGGAGAACATGGTGATGGTGTTCGGGCAGATGAACGAGCCGCCGGGGGCGCGCTTTCGGGTTGGCCATGCGGCGCTGACGATGGCAGAGTATTTTCGCGACGACGAGCACCGCGACGTGCTGCTGCTGATCGACAACATCTTCCGCTTCATCCAGGCCGGATCCGAGGTCTCCGGACTGATGGGGCAGATGCCGTCGCGGCTCGGCTACCAGCCGACGATGGGAACCGAGTTGTCGGGACTGGAGGAGCGGATCTCCAACACCGAGACCGGTGCGATCACCTCGATCCAGGCGGTCTATGTGCCGGCCGATGATTTCACCGACCCGGCCGCCGTGCACACGTTTTCGCACCTGTCGGCGTCGATTGCGCTGTCGCGCAAGCGGGCCAGCGAGGGGCTGTACCCGGCCATCGATCCGCTGCAGTCCAATTCGAAGATGGCCACGCCGGGCATCGTCGGCGCCGAGCACTACCGACTGGCCCAGGAGATCCGGCGTACGCTGGCGCAATATGGGCAGCTCAAGGACATCATCGCAATGCTCGGGCTCGAACAGCTCTCATCCGATGACCGCAAGGTCGTGGTGCGGGCGCGCCAGCTGGAGCGCTTTCTGACGCAGCCCTTCTTTACTACCGAACAGTTCACCGGCATCACAGGCAAGACCGTGAGCCTGCAGGATGCACTCGACGGTTGCGAGCGCATCCTGCGCGACGAATTCAAAGATGAACCCGAAAGTGCGCTCTACATGATCGGCCCGATCGCCGAGGCCAAGGGCAAGCCCGAGGTGGTGACATCGCCGCCCGCTGAAGCAGCGCCCGAGGCACAAGTGGCAGAACCCCATGAATCTTGACGTGCTGCTGCCTTTTCGCGTCTTGCTGCACAAGACGGAGGTGTCACGCATCGTCGCCGAGACGAGCGAGGGTTCGTTCGGCCTGCTGCCGCATCGCATGGACTGTGTTGCGGCGTTGACACCGGGCATTCTGACTTTCGAGACGCCAGGCGATGGCGAGGTCTTCGTGGCTGTCGACGAGGGTGTGCTCGTAAAGAACGGTGCCGATGTGCGTGTGTCGGTCAGACGCGCGATGCTGGGCGCCGATCTGGCGCAACTGCGCGACGCGGTGGAGCGCGAGTTTCTGGTCGAAGACGAGCAGGCGCGCGAGCTGCGTGCGGTCATGAGCAAGCTCGAAGGCGGTTTTGTCGCACGATTCGCGAACCTGCACCATGACTGAAACCAAGCACACGCTGGCAGACAAGGTGGGGCCCAAGGCGCAACGCAAGCTCGCTGCACGCCGTCACGGCGTGCCCGGTGTTTGGTTCGGCCTCGGCACGATGGGGCTGGTCGGCTGGTCGGTGGTGATACCGACACTGCTTGGTGCAGCCCTTGGCATCTGGCTGGATGCGCGCCACCCGGTGCGGCTGTCATGGACGCTTGCCCTGTTGGTGGCGGGTCTGGTACTGGGCTGCTTCAACGCCTGGCGCTGGATCGCCAAAGAAGACCGGGCCATGCAACAAGACCTGGGGGAATCCGACGATGCCCACTCATGAAGCCTGGACCTGGCTGCTCGCCGGATTGGCAGGTGCCGTGCTCGGCGCGTTCTTCTTTGGCGGTCTCTGGTGGACGGTTCAACGCAGCCTGACATCCGACCGCTCCCTGCTGTGGCACTTCGGCGGCGTGCTGCTGCGCATGGCCGTCACTCTGGTCGGCTTTTACGCAGTCGGGGCGGGCCAATGGCAACGCCTGGTGGCTTGTCTGGTGGGTTTTGTCGTCGCCCGCGCGATTGTCTTTCGGATGACCCGACGCCATACCCGCGCGCCAGCCACCCATGCGCAGGAGGTCGAACATGCACCTCAGCCCTGACGAGCTGATCTACTGGCAGAGCGGCGTTTTCAAGCTCAACGCAACGATCGTTTTCACCTGGCTGCTGATGCTGGTGCTGGCAATCGGCTCCTGGCTGATCACCCGCCGTCTCAGTACCGAGCACGGTCGCTCGCGCTGGCAGAACCTGCTCGAGATCGTGGTCGTCGGCATCGTGCAGCAGATCGAACAGATTGGCTTGCAACAGCCACACAAATACCTCGGCTTCCTGGGCACGCTGTTCCTGTTCGTCGCCGCGGCGGCGCTGTGCACCATCGTGCCCTTCTACGAACCGCCCACCGGATCGCTGTCGACGACGCTGGCGCTCGCGTTGT
>JBBRID010000046.1:0-14225 GCA_038221635.1 Burkholderiales bacterium | reverse complement strand
CCGGCACGGTTTTGTCGCAACCACCGATCAGCACCACTGCGTCCATCGGCTGGGCACCGATCATCTCCTCGGTGTCCATTGACATCAGGTTGCGCGTGAGCATGCTGGTGGGCTGCGCAAAACTTTCGTGGATCGAGATCGTCGGGAAGTCCATCGGCAGCCCGCCGGCCAGCATGATGCCGCGCTTGACGGCCTCAAGCAGCTGCGGCATGTTGCCGTGGCAGGGGTTGTAGGCGCTGCCGGTATTGGTGATGCCGATCACCGGCTTGTCGAGCACCGCATCGGTATAACCCGCACCCTTGATGAAGGCCTTGCGCAGGAACACCGAGAAGCCGCGGTCACCATAGTTGGTCAGACCCTTTTCCATGCCGCTTGCTTCGGCTGGCGGGAGCTTTGAAGGGTCGTCGAGTTTCGGGCTGCGGTCGCTGGACATCATCGATCTCGGGTGGGTGGGTTGTCTGGCTGCTTGCCGGTCGTCGTCCGACTTCAGTCTATGGCTTCGACATCGCCGTCAAATTCGAGTGGACAGAAAAAGCCACCATGAAACCGGGCGGCAATCGGGTCTTCGACGATGCCCTTGGCCAGAATCCGTTCGGCGAAGACCTCCGAGTCGTCCTGTGGCCGGTAGCCCAAAAAGTCGACCCCCGCGTTGCTCCAGCGGCTGCGCTGGTTGTTCGATACGCCGTAGGCGACCAGATAGTGGTAGTCAGGATGATCGATGCAACAGCGCACCAGTTGGGCCATGTCACGATGGCTGATCCAGGTCAACAGCTGGCGCGATTCAGCGGGTTCGTCGGGCTCACGGAACGTTCCGATTCGCAGACAGGCCACCGACAGGCCATGTTTGTCGGCGTAGAGGCGGCCCAGCGCTTCGCCGAAAACCTTGGAGGCACCGTAACGTGTATCGGGGCGCGGCACAACCTGGTCGTCGAGGATGTCCGAGCGGCGGTGATAACCCACCGCGTGATTCGAACTTGCGAAGATAAAACGTTTGACGCGCTGCCGATACGCCGCCTCGTAGGCGTTGTAGCAGCCGTCGATGTTGAGGTCGCGAATGGTTTCCCACGCGGCCTCGAACGGCATGCCGGCCAGGTGCACGACACAATCGATTCCCTGCATGGCAGCTTGCATCGCAGCCAGATCGCGGATATCGGCGTGCAACACCGTTTCGCCCGGCCCGGCCGGTGCCTGTGGCGCGATGTCGGCCAGGCGCAACTCGTCGTACACCCCGTTCAGTTCGGCGCGCAGGCAGCGTCCAATCGCTCCGGCTGCGCCGGTAATCAACACGCGTTTCATGCACTTGCTCCTGACAGTATGGAAACTTTGCTGGGCGACGCCGCTGCGGCACCCGCTTCAACAGCATTGTGGATGCATGTGGCCGGCGAGGCCGTAGGTCGAAACGGGCAGGGCCGTTTCAAGCCAGCCAGATGCAAAGCCGGCTAACTGATCAAGCGGCCACCGCCAGTGCCGCCGCGTCAGGCATCGTGAATCCGCAGGCCTCCAGATCGATTTGCAATTGCCGGCATTGCGCCGCATCGAGTTCGACCAGTGGGGGACGCAATACCGACCAGGCGCTGTCGTCCGATTTCCAGGCGATGGCGGCTTTCATCGCAGCGATCATCGGCAGCTTCTGGAAAACCGCTCGCGTCGTGTTCAAGCCTTGTTGACGTTGGTCGGCGTCGGCGTCCTGCCAATGCCGGAAGAGCTCGACGATCGGGCCCGGGTTGACGTTTCCGGTGGCGGTAATGCAGCCGGCCCCGCCAGCGCGCAGGGTTGCCAGCAGAAAAGCCTCGGAACCAGCGAAGACATCGAAGCCTTGGGGCTGGAATTCACGCAACATCGCTTCGGTATTCGACCAGTCGCCCGAACTGTCCTTGATGCCCGCAATGGTGCCGGGATAGGCCTTGAGCAGCCTCTCGATCAGCTTCATGCTGATGCCGACCTGTGCGACGGGAGGGATGTGATACAGGTAAATGCGCAGGCGCGCGTCAGCCACGGCGTCGATCACGCTCGAGTAGCTGCGGAACAGACCCTCGTCGCTGACGCCTTTGTAATAGAAGGGCGGCAGCATCAGCACCCCGGCACAACCGGAGGTGACCGCGTGGTGGGTCAGTTCGATGGTGTCGGTGAGCGCGCAGCAACCCGTGCCCGGCATCAGTCGGCCGGCCGGAATCCCAGCCCCAAGCAGGGCATCGAGCAACCCGCGCTTCTCGGCGATGCTCAAAGAATTGGCCTCCGAGTTGGTGCCGAACACCGACAGGCCCACGCCCTGTTGGATCAGCCAGTTGCAGTGTTTGATGAAGTGCTTCGCCGACGGTGAGAAGTCACGGTTGAACGGCGTCAGAACCGGCGAAAAAACGCCGCGCAGTTTGCCTTCGGTGGAGGATGCTGTCGTCATGAGGGGTTCTCAGGAAGTTTGCAAGCCGTCAGCCCACGCTCGACCAGCGCGCGTATTTCTCGACCGCCTTGTTGTCGAAAGCGAAGCCCAGGCCCGGGGTTTGATGCAGGATCACCCGGCCGTCCCGGTGATCGAGTTGGCGATCGACGAGACGGCGGAAGTTCAGCACCTGATCGTCCCAGAAGAATTCCACGTAACGTGCGTTCGGCGTCGCGGCGACCAGCGGTGCGTGTACGTCGTGAAACCAGTGCGGGCACATCACCACGCCGTAACTCGCGGCGGTGGCTGCGATGCGTTTCCACTCGGTGATGCCGCCACAAACCAGCGCGTCGCTCTGCAAGATCGCAGCCGCACCCTTGTCGAGCAGCTCCTTGTGATACCAGCGCCCGTAGCCGATCTCGCCGGTGGCGACCGGAATGCGGGTCAGCCGTGCCAGCCGGGCATGGCTGTCGACGTCATCGGGTCCGAACGGCTCTTCGATGAAATACGGGTCGTAGGCCTCGAAGCGCGAGAGGTAGCGCATCGCCTGGGTCGTGTCGGTCCAGCCGTTGTTGCAGTCCATCATCAATTCGACATCGGGGCCGACGGCTTCCCGGGCAGCTTTCAGGCGCAGTTCTTCGTCGCGCGGAGAGAGCCGGCCAGTCTTCATCTTGACGGCCTTGAAGCCCTTGGCGACATAACTCGCCATCTCTTCGCCGAGATTCTCCGGCGACTTGCCGTCGAGGTAGTACCCGCCGCTTGCATACGCTGGCACCGATTCGAGTTCGACGGCACCGAGGTATTTGTGCAGCGGCAGGCTGCTGGCGCGCGCGTTCAGATCCCACAGCGCCGTGTCGAGTGCGCTCAGCGCGCGCATCACCGTTCCGCTGCGGCCTTGGAGCAGGGACTCCTGGTACATCTTCTGCCAGAGCCCTTCGATGGCGAGCGATTCCTGGCCGATCAGCACGGGAGCGAGCAGCTGCTCGACGGCTGCCGAAAAGATGCCACCGCCGGCACTGCCGACGTAGCAGAATCCGATGCCTTCGAGGCCGTCTGTCGAGCGGATCTTGACCAGTCCGTAGTGGCGGGCCGTGACGGTGCGGTTCGAGAACGAGGTGACCTGCTCGAGCGGCAGGACGACCGCGCAAAAGTCGATGGACTGGATTTTCGGCAAGCGGGCCCCCTTTTGATGTGTCGTGCGCAAGCGTGGCGCGGCGCTCTTTACGCGCCGTGCAATCGATTGTTGGAGGTGGGTGCAAAAATGAAAACAACGATCAGGTCGGTTCTGAAGATAAAAAAACCTTCTTCCCGAGCCAGCAGAAGATTTCTTGGTCAATCCGCTTCTTTTGTGACTTCGGCCAAATGGCGGAACGCAATTTTTCTGTCGACTGAAGCAAGACCTCGATGCTTGGTTCAGTGATCGATGACAACCAGAATCACACTTGCCTGGATGTCTTGCTGCATCTCACCGATCAGGCGACCCAGCGTCCGAAGCCATGACCCAGCAACCCATGATCGATCTGTCCGAAAAGCAAATGAACGGTCCCGTGATCAGGCTGCACCCTGCCGACAACGTCGTGGTGGCGCGGGTCGACGTGGGCATCGGCATGGCTGTCGGCAGCGAGGGTTTTGTCAGCCGCAGCCAGGTTCCGGCCGGACACAAACTGGCGGCCCGCGCGATTGCGGCCGGTGAGGCCATCCTCAAATACAACGTCTGCATCGGTTTTGCTGCTGTCGACATCCCGGCTGGCAGCTACGTCCATTCCCACAACACCGAGTTCCGAGAGTTCGACCGCGATTACGCCTTTGCCCGCGACTACCAGCCCACGCCGACCTTGCCGGAGGACCAGCAGGCCAGCTTTCAGGGCTACGTGCGCGACGGCGGTGAAGTCGGCACACGCAACTTCATCGGCATCTTGTCGACCGTCAATTGCTCGGCCACCGTGGTGCACAAGGTCGCGGCCGCCTTCACCGGCGAACGGCTGGCCGATTTTCCACATGTCGACGGCGTCGTGGCGCTCAGCCACGGCCTGGGCTGCGGCATGGAGATGAGCGGCGAGCCGATGGAGCTCCTCAGGCGCACCCTGGGAGGCTACGCCCGTCATCCGAACTTCGCCGCCGTGCTGATCATCGGACTGGGATGCGAGCGCAACCAGATGGGTGGCTTGTTGGCTCAGGAAAATCTGCAAGCCGGCGCGCGGCTGCACACCTTCGTGATGCAGGAGGATGGTGGCACTCGCAAGACCATCGAGGCTGCGGTGGCAGCCGTGCAAGATATGTTGCCGGTGGCCAATACCGCCAGGCGCCAGCGGGTGCCGGCAAGCCGGCTCAAGGTGGGTCTGCAGTGCGGAGGCTCCGACGGGTTCTCGTCCATCACCGCCAATCCGGCGCTGGGCGCTGCGATGGATATCCTGGTCAGACACGGAGGCAGCGCCATCTTGTCGGAGACCCCCGAGATCTATGGCGTCGAACACACCTTGACGCGGCGTGCCTGCAGTGTCGAGGTCGGCCAGCAACTGATAGAGCGCATCCGCTGGTGGAAAGAGGAATATTCGCCCGGCCGCGATGTGCAGATCAATGGCGCGGTGAGCCCCGGCAACCACAGCGGCGGGCTTGCAAACATCTTCGAGAAATCGCTGGGCTCGTCGATGAAGGGCGGCACCACGGGTCTGATGGCGGTCTATCGTTATGCCGAGCCCGTGCGCCAGGCCGGTTTCGTTTTCATGGATACGCCCGGCTTCGACCCTTGTTCTGCAACCGGCCAGATCGCCGGCGGCGCCAACATGATCATGTTCACCACCGGCCGCGGCTCGATGTTCGGTGCCAAGCCCGTGCCATCGGTCAAGCTGGCAACCAATACCCCCATGTTCGAGCGTCTGACCGAAGACATGGACTTCAACTGCGGCGAGATCCTGGACGGTACGGCCACGATGGCCGAAACCGGGCAACGCATCTTCGACCTGATGCTGCAAGTCGCCTCGGGCGAGCCCAGCAAGAGCGAACTGCTTGGGCTGGGTGATCACGAATTCGTGCCTTGGAACATCGGCGTGGTGAGCTGACGGATCCTTTGCCGCATCGACACCGTATCGGAGCTGTTTTTAACAACGCCAGAACGCACGCCGCTTTTGACGTGGCGCAAGGATCACCATGGTTCCATCTCGATTCGAGGCGCAAGATCTCGAGACCTTTGCCTTCACCGCTTTGACCAAGGCCGGCCTCGCCGACGCACAGGCCGAGGTCACGGCACGCATCCTGGTCGAGGGCGACCTGATGGGCCATGACACCCATGGCCTGGCCTTGCTCGCGCCTTACCTGAAGGAGATCGAAAGCGGCAGCATGACGCGAAGTGGCGAACCGGTCGTGATGTCCGACCGGGGCGCCTCGATTCTGTGGGATGGCCAACGCCTGCCGGGCCCGTGGCTGGTCAGCAGCGGCCTCGACCTGTTGATAGCGAGGGCGCAGCAGTTCGGCAGCGCGACACTCGTGATTCGTCGCAGTCATCACATTGCCTGTCTTGCGGCCTATCTTGTTCGCGCCACCGACGCTGGCTTCATGATGTTGCTGGCCAGTTCAGACGCCGCATCACAAAGTGTTGCGCCGCATGGCGGAACACGCGCGGTGATGACACCGAATCCGATCGCCGCCGGCATCCCCAGTTCGACGACGCCTTTCCTGGTCGACATCTCCTCGTCGATCACAACCAACGGCATGTGCGGCCGGATGCAGCGATCGGGCCAACAGTTCGAGGAGGAATGGCTGCTCGATGCGCAAGGTCGGCCCAGCCGTGATCCGGCCGTTCTGGCGACGAACCCGCCCGGCACCATCCTGCCGCTTGGGGGTCTGAGTTCGGGCTACAAGGGGTTCGGCATGGCGCTGATCGTGGAGGCCCTGACCGCGGGCCTGGCCGGGCGCGGACGTGCCGACGCCAGCGAAGGCTGGGGCGCCACCGTCTTCATGACGCTTTACGACCCGTCGGCCTTCGGTGGGTCCGACGATTTCATGCGCCAGACCGATTGGATTGCCCGTGAGAGCCGAAGCAACCCGCCACGGCCGGGTGTCGATTCGGTTCGCATGCCTGGCGATCGTGGACTGGCGCAAAAGGCCAAACAGCGCGTCGAGGGCATCACCTTGCACCCGACGATTGCGCCGATGCTCGAAGACTGTGCCAAACGGTATGGGCTCGCCATGCCGGTACCGATGACTGGCACACCCATTCGGCCGATACTGGCGGCGGCGAACCCGCCCATCTGATCTGCACCGGATGAGGGTTGCCTCGGAGAAACTCGACACGATCTACAGATGCTGCTTGGACTGCCGCAGCCTCGGCTGCTCGCCACACGGCCGCGCCGGCATTAATCGCGGCGTTGCGTTTTGCGACGACAAGGGATTTGCCGCGTTGACAGCGGCCAGCGCCCCGCCACAGAATTTGCCGCTCCCCGGGATCCGGCGATTCCCCCCCGGGGCTACGCTCTCTCAGAGCCGGAACCAACCAAGGAAAACGACATGCGAGACAGCACGAGACAAGCACGGCGCGCGGCGTTGCGCGTCCTGGCCATGGCCAGCCTGGGGCTTTGTGCCACTGGCGCGGTCTTCGCTCAGGCGCCAATCACCCTGCACGGCGCCGTACAGTTCAACGACGACCATGCATTCAACAAGTCGTTGCTGAAGTTCGAAGAGCTGGTGAAGAAGTACTACGGTAAACCGATCAATTTCGTGCTCCACCGCAACAGCGAACTCGGTCTGGAAAAGGACTACTTCGCGTACATGAACCAGGGCGTGTCGGTGGACTACGCCATCGTTTCGCCGGCGCACATGTCCACCTTCTCCAAGGCTGCGCCCTTCATCGATGCGCCCTTTCTGTTCCGCGACCTGGCGCATTGGAACAAGGTGCTTGACGCCGATACGCTGAAGCCGGTGGCCGACGAGGTGGCGGCCAAGGCCGACGTGATGCTGATCGGTTATGCCGGCGGTGGCACACGCAACATCTTCTCCAACAAGCCGGCCAAGAACCTGGGCGAGCTCAAGGGACTGAAGGTGCGGGTGCAAGGCGCGCCGATCTGGAGCAGGACCTTCAGCGCCACCGGCATGTCGCCCACCGTCATTGCCTACAACGAGGTTTACCCCGCCATCCAGAATGGCGTCATCAACGCTGGCGAGAACGAAGCCGCGGGCGTGGAGGCGATGAAGTTCTATGAAGTCGGCCCGAACCTTCTGATGACTGAACATGCCATCACCATCCGGCCGATCGCGTTTTCGGGCAAGACCTTCAAGCGGCTGCCGCCCGACCTGCAAGCCGCCATCATCAAGGCCGGCAAGGAAGCCGGTGCTTATGGCCGTCAAGTGGAATCCGGCGAAGATACGGCCAAGCTCGATGTCATGGAAAAGGCGGGCAAGCTCAAGCGCATTCCTTTCGCTGACCGCGCCGCGATGAAGAAGGCAGCCGATCCGGTGATGCTTGAGTACGCCAAGGAAATCGGCGCTGAAGCCATCTACAACAAGATCAATTCGATGTAATCGGGTTCACGGGTCCGGCGGAAAGCTTTTGCTTGCCGCCGGATTTTTTTTGTGCGCCATCAACGTGAGCAACGCATGCGCAAGTTCATCGACACCTACCACCGACTGCTGAGCGCCTTGCTGGTGGTCACGGTGGCCGTGCTGATCTTCCCTGTCAGCCTGCAGATCTTTTCCCGCTTCACCAGCCTGATCCCGTCGTACATCTGGACCGAGGAGATGGCGCGCTTCTTTTTCATCTGGATGATCATGATTGGCGCGATGGTCGGCGTGCGCGAGAACATTCATTTCGATGTTGATCTGTGGCCTGTACTGAAGCCGCGTGCCAACGCCTTGTTGCGCATCGTCACCAACCTGTTCGTGCTGGTTTTCGCGCTGGTCTTCGCCTGGTACGGCATCAAGTTCCTGCAGTTCGGCTGGGACCAGACTTCGGAACTGGCGGAACTGCCGATGGCCTACATCTTTGCCGCCTGGCCCATGGCCGGCCTGACCTGGCTGGTGTTTCTGGGCGAGCACTTCGTCAACGACCTGCGCATCCTCTCGAGTGGAGACCGCCCATGAGCGGCGGCGTCATCTCTCCCGACATCGCCGCGCTGATCCTGTTCGGCGTATTCTTCTCGTTGATGGCGATCCGCGTGCCGGTCGCGTTTGCGCTGGGCCTGGCCTGCCTGCCGGTGATGTTCATCGAGCCGCGGCTGTCGCCGATGATCTTGTTCAACGAGACCTTCAAGTCCTACAACTCGTTCATCCTGATGGCGGTGCCGTTTTTCCTCCTCACCGCCAATCTGATGAACGTCGGCGGCATCACGGATCGGCTGGTGCGGCTGTCGCGCGACCTGGTCGGGCACCTGCCGGGCGGGCTGGCCCAGGTCAACGTGGTGCTGTCGATCTTCTTCGCCGGCATCTCCGGCTCTTCGACGGCGGATGCCGCCAGCCAGGGCAAGATCTTCATCGCAGCGCAGGTCAAGGAAGGCTATGACCTGTCCTTCTCGGTCGCCATCACCGCCGTGTCGGCGGTGATGGGGGTGATCATTCCTCCATCGATCCTGATGATCGTCTGGGGCGGCACGCTGCAGGTGTCGATCGGTGCGTTGTTCCTGGCCGGCATCTTGCCCGGGCTGCTGCTGGGTGCGGTGCAGATGGCCACCGTGCACGTCTACGCCAAGCGGCGCAACTACCCCAAATACCCGCGCTCGAACTTCAAGGAGATCATGTCCGCGCTGATGATCGCGGTGCCGGCCTTGATGACGCCGGTGATCATCATCGGCGGCAAGATCTTCGGGTGGTTCACGGCCACCGAATCGGCCGCCATCGCGGTGTTGTACGCCGGCGCGCTGTCGATCTTCGTCTACCGCGAGATGAACGGCAAACAATTGCACGGTGCGTTGCTGGATACCGGCAAACTCGCCGCAGTGGCGCTGTTCTGCGTTGGCACGGCCAGCGCCTTCGGCTGGCTGCTGGCCTACTACCAGATTCCGAAAGCGCTGCTGGCGGGTGTCGGCTCATGGGGCATGGGCATCATCGCCACTGGCTTCTTCATTGCCTTGTGCTTTCTGATCGTCGGCTGCTTTCTCGACGCCATCCCGGCGATCATCATCGTCGGCACAATCCTCGAGCCGCTGGCAAGGTCGGTGGGCATGGACCCGGTGCATTTCGCCATGGTCGGCATCATCTCGCTGGCCTTCGGGCTGGTCACACCGCCTTATGGCTTGTGTCTGATGATCTCCTGCGCGATCGCCAAGGTGCGGCTGATGTACGTGCTCAAGGATGTGATGATCATGCTCATGCCGATGCTGGGCGTACTGGCGCTGACGATCATCTTCCCCGAGATCATCCTGTTCCTGCCGAAGTTGATTTCGCCGGAGTTCCTGAAGTAGTCGATCGTCCCCGCAATCGGCGGTCAACGCACTGCTGCAGGAAAGCAACTTTTGGAGCCAGTGATGTTCCTCAGCCCTGCGGTCCTGGCCTCTTTGCCACCCCAGGTCGGGCGACCTCGTTACGACCGGACCAGGCTCGCACCAGGCATCGTCCACCTTGGGGTTGGCGCGTTCATGCGCGCCCACCTTGCCGAAGCCACTGAAGCCGCGATCCACGCCGATGGCAACATGGACTGGGGAATTGTGGGAGTGTCGCTGCGCCGAACCGATACGCGCGATGCGCTCGAGCCACAACACGGCCTCTATACGCTTGCAGCGCGGGACCAGCGCGGCGATTCATTGCGAGTGATGGGCTGCCTGATGAGGGTTCTGGTGGCGCCTGAATCGCCTGCGGCGGTACTGGCTGCGATTGCCCACCCTGCCACGCGAATCGTCAGCCTGAGCGTCACCGAGAAAGCCTATCCGTGCAATCCTGTGAGCGGTGGATTGGAGGCGGACAATGCCGATGTGATTCACGATCTGGCTGCTGCCGATTCGCCGCGCGGTGCGATCGGATTCACTGTTCATGGGCTGGCCCGGCGTCGCGCCGCCGGGCACGGACCACTGACCCTGTTGTCACTCGACAACCTGCCGAACAACGGCGATACCCTGGCCCGGTTGGTCGACGATTTCGCTCGCCGAATCGACCTCGCCCTGGCCCGCTGGATCAAAGATCACTGCACGATGCCGAACAGCATGGTCGACCGCATCGTGCCGCGGACAACCGATGCCGATCGCAGATTCATCGCCGAGCAGATTGGCTACTGCGATGCGTGGCCAGTGGTCGCAGAATCGTTTTTCGATTGGGTCGTCGAGGACCGGTTTGCTGCTGGTCGGCCGGCCTGGGATCTTGGTGGTGTGCGCTTCGTCGACAGTGCACGACCCTGGGAGACGCTCAAGTTGCGCATGGTCAACGGCAGCCATTCAGCGATTGCCTACCTGGGTGCCATGGCCGGATGGCAGACCGTCGATGTGGCGATCGCTCAGGCCCCGTTGTTCCGCTTTGTCGACGCGATGATGCGAGAAGAAATCGAGCCGACGTTGCAGCCGCTGCCCGGCTTGGATCTGGGCACCTATAGGGCGCGGCTCTTGCAACGATTCAGCAACCCGGCGCTGGCTCACCGGACCCAGCAAATTGCCAGCGACGGGTCGCAGAAGCTGCCGCAGCGGCTGCTCGATACGGTTCGCGACCGACTGTCCGCCGGCAAATCCATCGGGCTTCTGGGCTTGGCGATCGCCGGGTGGTTGCACTATTTGCGCGGCCGCGACGAAGCGGGCATCAGCTATGCAATCGACGACCCCCTCGCCGCTGCGCTGGCCGATTTGTCGGGCCGGGCGAATGCCTGCGCGGACACGCGTGTGCGTGCCGATCATTTGATGCGTTTTGCACCCGTTTTCGGTGACTTGGCGGGCCATCGTCTTTTGACCGATGCGGTCGCACCTGCCCTCGACATGCTGCGCAAGCGTGGCGTGCGCGAAACGCTTGCGTGGTGTTCCGTCAATACAGGGACATGAAATCGGGCCGCTGAGTGGTGGGCATGAAAGAGACACGATGAAACAGATGATCGAACCGGTAAGGCTTGGGTTTCCAGATTTCGATCCGGATCCGATGGAAACCGCCGAATGGCGCGATGCGCTGCTCTCGCTGATCGCCAATCAAGGGCGCGAACGGGCGCGGCAGATTCTCGACGAAGTGGCTCGCGTCGCTCGCAGCCAGCGGGTGGGTTGGCAGCCCGAGCTGAATACGCCCTATGTCAACACGATTGCGGTCGAGGATCAGCCGGCCTTTCCGGGCGATCTGGCGATGGAAGAACGCATTGCCTCGATGGTGCGCTGGAATGCGCTGGCGATGGTGGTGCGCGCCAACCAGGCCTACGGAGAACTCGGCGGTCACATCGCCAGCTATGCCAGCGCGGCCGATCTGTTCGAAGTCGGCTTCAACCATTTCTTCCACGGCCGCAACGATTCGCACGGCGGCGACCTGGTGTTCTTCCAGCCGCACAGTGCGCCCGGCGTTTATGCCCGTGCGTTTCTCGAAGGGCGTTTCAGCGAAGCTGACCTGCTGCACTTTCGCCAGGAGCTGACTGCACCCGATTCCGGTGCTCGCGGCCTGTGCAGTTATCCGCATCCGTATCTGATGCCCGACTTCTGGCAGTTTCCTACGGGCTCGATGGGCATCGGCCCGATCAGCTCGATCTACCACGCACGGTTCATGCGCTACCTCACGCACCGCAACCTTCTCGACTGCGGTTCCCGCAAGGTTTGGGGCGTGTTCGGTGACGGCGAAATGGACGAGCCAGAGAGCATGAGTGCCTTGACGCTGGCCGCGCGCGAAAAGCTCGACAACCTGGTCTGGGTTGTCAACTGCAACCTGCAGCGCCTGGATGGTCCGGTGCGTGGCAACGGCCGCATCATCGACGAGCTCGAAAAGCTATTTGGCGGCGCCGGCTGGAAGGTCATCAAGCTGGTCTGGGGAAGCGACTGGGACGGCCTGTTCGCGCGCGACACGACCGGCGCCCTGGCGCGCGCGTTTGCGCAGACCGTCGACGGTCAGATGCAGACGTTTGCCGCGAAGGACGGCCGCTTCAACCGCGACAATTTTTTCGGTCAGAACGACGAGCTTGCGCGCCTGGCGCAGGGATTGACCGATGAGCAGATCGATCACCTGAAACGTGGCGGCCACGACATCGTGAAGATTCATGCCGCCTACGCGGTAGCGGCTGCGCACCAGGGCCAGCCGACCGTGATCCTGGCGCAGACCAAGAAAGGTTACGGCATGGGCAGCGCTGGCCAAGGGAAGATGACCACGCACAGCCATAAGAAGTTCGACGACACCGATCTGATCGAATTCCGCAACCGTTTCAACCTGCCGCTCAGCGACCAGCAGGCCAAGGGGCTGAGCTTCTTGAAGCCGGCCGAAGACAGTGCAGAGATGAGCTATCTGTTCGAGCACCGCAACCGGCTCGGTGGCGCCATGCCGAAACGGGAAACCGCCTGCGACGTGGTTGATGTACCCGCGATCGACCAATACGCGCAGTTCGCACTCAAGGCCGACGGCAAGGAGATGAGCACAACGATGGCCTTCGTGCGCATGCTCGGCGGCCTGCTGAAGGACAAGGCGCTCGGACCGCGCATCGTGCCGATCGTCGCCGACGAGGCACGCACTTTCGGCATGGCCAACCTGTTCAAGCAGGTCGGCATCTACAGCAGCGTCGGCCAACGATATGCGCCGGAGGATATCGGCTCGGTGTTGTCTTACCGCGAGGCGCTCGATGGCCAGATCCTCGAAGAAGGCATCAGCGAGGCCGGCGCAATCGCCAGCTGGACCGCTGCGGCCACCAGCTACAGCGTGCACGGCCTGGCGATGCTGCCGTTCTACATCTACTACTCGATGTTCGGCTTCCAGCGTGTCGGCGATGCGATCTGGGCGGCTGCCGATCAGCGCGCACGTGGGTTTCTGCTCGGTGCCACGTCTGGGCGCACGACGCTCGGTGGCGAAGGCTTGCAGCACCAGGACGGCAGCAGCCATCTGGTGGCCGCGACAATACCCAACTGCAAGGCCTACGACCCGGCATTCGCCGGTGAATTGGCAGTGATCATCGATGCAGGCATGCGCGAGATGCTGGAGCAGCAGCACGATGTTTTTTACTACATCACCCTGATGAACGAGAACTACGCACAGCCCAGCCTGCCCGCCGGCGCGGAGCAGGATTTGCTGCAGGGGTGCTACAAGTTCGGCCACTGGCCAGCCCAGCGCGTTGCCCATGCACCGGCTGAAACGGCGGCGCAACAGGTGACGCTGCTGGGCTCCGGCGCCATCTTCTCCGAGGTCGTCAAGGCGGCAGGAAAACTGGCAGAGCAGGGCATCGGTGTCGACGTATTCAGTGTCACCAGCTGGAGCGAGCTGGCGCGAGATGGCGTGGCCAAGGCAGGGTCCGAATCCGACACCTCGTACCTTGCGACATTGTTGAGCGGTGACGAAGGCCCGGTGGTTGCCGCCACCGACTATGTGCGCACCGTTCCCGAGAGCGTTCGCGCCTTCGTTCCCGAAGGGCGCCGATTCTACTCGCTTGGTACCGATGGATTCGGCCGCAGCGATACCCGTGCTGCGCTGCGTCGACATTTCAAGGTCGACGCACACAGTATCGTCGAGCAGGCGAAACGCGCGTTGGCCAAAGAGGCCTGAAACGCCCGTCTCACGTTTTTACTTCCAAGGACACCCAACCCATGACCGAAGTCATCCAACGCAACCACAGCAACTCCCGCATGAGCAAGATCGTGCGCCACGCCGGCTTGATCTACCTGTGTGGACAGACCTCATCGGGCAGTCCTGCGGCGGATGTGGCCGCGCAGTCCAGCGAGGTCTTGTCGCGCATCGATGCACTTCTCGCCGAGGCCGGCAGTGACAAGACACGGCTGCT
>JBBRID010000045.1:0-14244 GCA_038221635.1 Burkholderiales bacterium | reverse complement strand
ACCGACGAATGCAAAACTCGCTGACACCCCGCCCATCGTCGGATCGGTCAGCACGCTGATATAGGGCAACCTCGCCTTCGACAACCTGGTCAGTGAGGCATTCGTCTTTGCCATCTGCATCAGGCTCAGCAGGCCTTCCTGCATGCGGGCGCCGCCGGTGGCTGTGAAGGAGATGAACGGCGTCTTCTGCTCGACCGCCGTCTCGACGCCACGAACAAAGCGCTCGCCGACCACCGACCCCATCGAGCCACCCATGAAATCGAATTCGAAGCAGGCGGCAACCACCGCGATGCTGTGCAACGCGCCTCCCATCACCACCAGCGCATCGGTTTCGCCGGTGGTCTCCAGAGCATCCTTCAACCGCTCGGGATATTTGCGGCTGTCGCGAAATTTCAGCGCGTCGACCGGCAGCACCTCGTGTCCGATCTCGAAGCGACCTTCAGCATCGAGGAAACCGTCGAGCCGCTCGCGCGCACCGATCCGGTGGTGATGGCTGCATTTGGGGCAAACGTTGAGGTTCTGCTCGAGGTCGGTTTTGTAAAGCACCGTTTCGCAAGAAGGACACTTGACCCACAGACCTTCGGGCACCGTGCGGCGCTCGCTGGGGTCGGTCTGCTGCATCTTCGGCGGCAGCAATTTTTCGAGCCAGCTCATCGATCAGTCCTTTCGACTTGGAATTTGGCGAACCGTAGCACGAAGCTTCATGATCAAAATCATGCGTCGAGCGCGCGCCGGATTTCGCTGATGAAAGCCCCCGCTGCCTGCGCCACTTCGTCACGTGGCTTGCCGGCAAGCATCAGTACCAGCGCCGAACCGATCACCACCGCGTCCGACACCGCAGCAACGGCTTGGGCGGTGGCTGCATCGCGGATCCCGAAGCCGACACCGACCGGAACATTCACGTGTTTTCTGATGCGCGGAATCATCGCCGCCACGGCTGCCGTGTCCAGGTTGCCTGCTCCGGTGACGCCTTTCAGCGAGACATAGTAGACATAGCCGCTGGCGATCCGCCCGACGAGTTTCATCCGTTCGTCGGTCGAGGTCGGCGCAAGCAGGAAGATCAAATCCATGTCCTGCGCGCGCAGACCCGCGGCGAAGGCCTCGCATTCTTCGGGCGGATAGTCGACCACCAGCACACCGTCAACGCCTGCCGCCTTCGCTTCACTGATGAAGCGCTCGACGCCGAAGCGTTCGATCGGATTGGCATACCCCATCAACACGATCGGAGTCAGGTCGTTGCGCTGGCGGAAGCTGCTGACCATCTGCAGCACCTGGTTCATGCCGATGCCCCGCGCCAGCGCCCGTTCACCGGCCTGCTGGATGACCGGGCCATCGGCCATCGGATCTGAGAACGGGACGCCGATCTCGATCACGTCGGCGCCGGCATCGGCCATCGCCATCAGGATCTCGGCAGTTGCGTCGGCAAACGGATCGCCGGCGGTCACGTACGGAATCAATGCCTTGCGGCCGCTCGCCTTCAGCGCAGCGAATGTTGCAGCGATGCGGCTCATTGGTGCACCCTCGCGCTGCGCGCGAAACCGCCAGGCGGGACGACGCAAAGCCCCCTGCGGAGCGGCCGGGCGGGGGCGCTCATTTCGGCCCCTTGACGGTTTGCGATTGGCAAGACGGGCGGCAGAAGAATTTCGCGCCGGACAAATCGGCAACGGTGCCGATGTCCTTGTCACCACGGCCCGACAGATTGACCAGCAGCAGCTTGTCGCTGCCCATCGTCGGCGCGATCTTCATGGCGTATGCCACCGCATGGGCGGATTCCAGCGCCGGGATGATGCCCTCGGTGCGGCACAGATGATGAAACGCCTGCAACGCCTCGTCGTCGGTGATGCCGACGTATTCGGCGCGGCCGATGTCCTTCAGATAGGCGTGTTCGGGGCCGACGCCGGGATAGTCGAGGCCGGCCGAAACGGAATGCGTTTCGGTGATCTGGCCGTTTTCATCCTGCAGCAGGTAGGTGCGGTTGCCGTGCAGCACGCCGGGTGTGCCGCGCTGCAGCGAGGCGGCGTGATGGCCACTGTCCAGCCCATGGCCAGCCGCCTCGATGCCGACCAAGCGGGTGTCGGCGTGGTCGATGTACGGGTAGAAGATACCCATCGCATTGCTGCCGCCGCCCACACAGGCAACCACCATGTCGGGCTGGCGCCCGGTCATCTCGGGCATCTGCAGCAGACACTCGTCGCCGATGACACGTTGAAAATCGCGCACCATCGCCGGATAGGGATGCGGCCCGGCCACCGTGCCGATGATGTAGAAGGTGTTCTCGACATTCGTCACCCAATCGCGCATCGCTTCGTTGAGCGCATCCTTGAGCGTGCGACTGCCTGAGTCCACCGGCACCACTTGAGCGCCCAGCAGGTTCATGCGGTAGACATTGGGCGACTGGCGCTTGACGTCTTCGCTACCCATGTAAACCACGCACTCCATGCCATAGCGAGCGGCAATCGTTGCAGTGGCGACGCCATGTTGGCCTGCACCGGTTTCGGCGATCACGCGCGGTTTGCCCATGCGGCGCGCCAGCATGGCCTGGCCGATCGTGTTGTTGACCTTGTGGGCGCCGGTGTGGTTGAGGTCTTCGCGCTTCAGGTAGATCTGGGCACCGCCAAGCTCCCGGCTGAGCCGGGCGGCATGGTAGATCGGGCTCGGACGGCCGACGAAATGCTTCAGTTCGGAGCGAAACTCGGTCATGAAGGCTGGATCGGCCAGGGCTTCGGCGTAAGCCGCCTTCAATTCGTCCAGTGCATGGACCAGGGTTTCGGCGACAAAACTGCCGCCATAAGGGCCGAAATGCCCTTGGGCATCGGGTTGCTGATAAGTCGACATTGGAAAAAACTTTCAGGTCAGTCAGCAATCGGGGCGTGATTGAAGCGAAGTCGATCCGCCTCCCGAACTGCATTGCAAAACCGGTGTATCGCGGCGGGATCCTTGATCCCTTTCGACGACTCGACGCCAGTGCTCACATCAACGGCCCAGGGCCGCACCTGAAGAATGCCTTCGCCCACATTTCCGGCAAACAAGCCACCAGACAAAACGACCGGACAAGCCAGGCCGGCGGGGATGAGCGACCAATCGAAGACCTTTCCGCTGCCGCCGTAACCTGCTGCATGAGTATCCAGCAGCAAGGCCTGGGCGTCTGAAAATCGAGCTGCGAAGTCTAACAAATCCAGCCCCGGCTCGACCCTGGCGGCACGAATGAACGGACGGGCGGCATGGCGACAATCGGCCGGCGTCTCGTCGCCATGAAATTGCAGCAGCAGCTGCGGAATGGCATCGACGGCGCATTGAACCTGCTCGGTCGAGGCATTGACGAACAAACCGACCGGCACGACGAACGGCGGCAATAGCCGAGTCAACTCGACCGCGCGATCGAGGCTGATGCAGCGCGAACTGGCCGGATAGAACACCATGCCGATGGCGTCCGCCCCCGCGGCCACGGCGGCATCGACGTCGGTCTCGCGGGTCAGTCCACAGATCTTGATTCGGGTGCGGCTGCTTTTCATGCGGGTGGAAGGGGTGTGCCGGCGATGGTCGCGCCAGCGGCCACGGCGCCGGGCAGCCCGTCCATCGCTGCCGTGTGCGTCGGCAATGCAAGGTCGGCATCGTAATGCGGACCGACGAAATACAGGCCGTCGGGGGCAAAGGTCGGCGCGGCGCTGGCGCGGTCGCGGCCAGCCAGGACATCGGCCACCCACGCCGCCGGCTTGGCGCCGGATCCGACGGCAATCAAGCAGCCCATCAGGTTGCGTACCATGTGGTGCAAAAATGCGCCGGCCTCGAAATCGAAGCGCCAATAGTGGCCTTGCCGGCTGATCCTGATTTCACGCAGATGCTTGACCGGCGACAGCGCCTGGCATTCGGATGAGCGGAAGGCGCTGAAATCATGCTGACCGATCAGCATTGACGCCGCCTCTCGCATCGCGTCACCGTCCAGCGGCCGGAACACCCAGCCGGCCCGGCCCGACTCGATCGCCGGACGTACCGCGCTTTCGAGCAGCAGATAAGCATAGCGGCGGCCGCGCGCGTGAAAACGCGAATGAAAGTCGTCGGGTACGCGTCGGCACCATTGGACCGCAATATCCATCGGCAGGTAGCGGTTGCTGCCACGAATCCAGGAAAACTCGCGCCGGTCGATCTCGGTATCGATGTGAATCACCTGATTCAAGGCATGTACGCCGGTATCGGTGCGGCCGGCGCAAACCGTTCGCAGTGGCAACGATCCGCCGGCAAAACGACCGAGCGCGTGCTCGACCGCGTCCTGAACCGTTGCGACATCCGACTGGCTCTGCCAGCCCCGATACGCCGTACCGAGGAAGCTGAGGCCCAGGGCAAGTCTCACCGGACGAATAGCGCGCGGGCCGGCGCGTCGTCGGCGACCGGGCGCAGCACCATCAGGACAGGTTGTCGAGCATCGCCTGTGCCTTGTTTTTCAAGGCGCCGTCGGCGCTGGCTATGACTTCCTGCAGCAGATCGCGCGCACCATCGATGTCGCCGATCTGACGGAATTCGTCCGCCAGTTCGAGCTTGCGGGCCAGCGGATCACCTTCATCGAGTCCGGAATCGGGATCGAAATCCGACGGTTCGCCCGGGCCATCGATCAGCAGATCGATATCCTCGATCGGCGGCAACATGCTCGGGCCGGCCGACAGGCCGGATGGCTCGGGCAGATCGAGGTCGAGGGAGAATTCGGACGTCGAGAACGGATCTGCTTCGGCCGGCGCCGACGGCAGCTTGCCTGGCGCCGTCAGTGTCGATGCCGGCGGCGGGGCCGCCTCGGGCAACTTGGGCGCGAACTCGGAGGTGCTGAAATTCAGCATGCTGTCCGGATCGGGTTTGAACACAACGTCGGCGATCTTGTCGACCTTGCCGGCCCGGTCGGCCCCGGTAACCGTGGCAGGCAGGATCGACGGCGGTGCGTCGTCGATGCCGAGGTCGAGGTCGAGGTCAAGATCGAGATCGAAACTGCTGTTCGTCGGCGCGTCACCCGGAAGTACCGACAGCGGCATGGTCTGGAGATCGTGAGCAGCAACAATCGGTTCGTCGAAACCGGAGATCGGTGCTTGCGCAGCCACTCCGTCCTTGTAGAGCGCATTCTCTGGATCGATCTGCAAGCCGAGTTGGCGCACCCGCGCCCATTCCTCGCCCTGCCCTTGCGTGATTGCGAAGAACTCGAGCGCCAAGACCTCGAAGCCTTTGGTATCGCGGCGCTTGGCATACACCTCGAGCAGCTTGGTGCGGATCGGCAGGCGTTCGGGGTTGGTCCGCATCGCCTCCTTAAGGATTTCCTCGGCCTGCAGGTCACGGCCATAGGCCATGTAGACGTCGGCCTCGGCGACCGGATCGACGTCGCCGATCGCGTCGAGCTGGCTCAACGAATAGTTCATCATCGATGAATTGTTGCCGGTCGCCGGTACGTCACTGGTATCGACCCGCTCGCCGCCACTGGTGCCGAAGAACGAATCCGGCTGCAGCCTGCTTTCGAGGAACGAGGTTTCCGGCGCCGCTTCACGTCGACGTTTAAGGAGACGGAAGATGCCAAAGCCGGCCAGCAGCGCCAGCAGCGCCGCGCCCAGGCCGACCGCCGGCAGGTTGTCGTCGAGCAGGGAATCCATCACGCCGGGCTCGGCTTGGGCTGGTGCAGGTGCGGCCGGCGCAACGACGGCCGGTGCGGAGGCGATGACCGGTGGCGCAGCGACGGCAGCACTCGAAGTGGTCTCGGGCGTCGAGGCGGAGGCATTGCTGCCCACTGCAACCGCCGGACCGACACCCGCCAGTGTTTCACCGGCACTGGCCGCAGAGCCGGGTGAGGGAGCAACAGGTTGCGATGCGGCGTTGGCCGACAGACGCTCCAGATCCTGAACGTTTTTCGACAATTCGGCCACTTTTGCTTCAGCCTTTTCACGTTCGCGCTTCAGGGCCTCGGCCATGGCGGCGTCGGGCGCCGGCGCAGACGCTGCGCCTGGCCTGCTCAAGGTGAGCACATCGGGCGCCTGGGTTTTGGCTTGGTCGCGGACCTGCACCTCCGCATCGAGCTTGCCACTGGCGCTGCGCGAACTCGTCGACGGGCGATCGGAAGGCGAATCCGCCAATTGACGACGGTAGGCTTCGAAATCGGCGGCCTGCGCCTTGATGACGCGGCGTGCCTCGGCATCCGAGATCGAATCGATCGTCGCCATTTTCGCCGCGGACAGCACCACGCCCTTGCGCAGCTTGTGGATGTTGCCATCCACGAAAGCGTCGGGGTTGTCGCGGTACATCGCGAGGGCGAGCCGGTCGAGCGAGATCCCGGCTGGACGCACACCACGCTGGGCGATCTCCGACAGGCTGTCACCGGAGCGCACGCGGTAGGGATCGTCGACCAATGCCGGTGCCGGCGGCGCCCCAGGCGGCGGCGGCCCGCGGCGGGATACCGGCGCCGACGCTGGCGCGCGGGCTGTCGAGCGTGGCGTTTCAGCCTGCGGGGGCGATGCCGTCAACGCAGCAGTTGCTGCCGGTGCGGGCTCCGCAGCCTGTCGACCTTGCCCGGCGAGGCCGGCCGGGCTGGAATAGGGCGTCAGGCTCGCAGGACGCGGTGGCGGGCGGGCGCCAGGCGGGTCGAGCAGCAGCGTGTAGGTGCGGACCAGCCGACCGCCAGTCCAGTTCAAATCGAGCACCAGTTCGACGAAAGGCTCCTGGATGACCCGGTCGGTGGTGATCAACAGCGAAGCACGCCGGTTGGCGATGCGCTGCAACACAACGCGCGCCCCGGCCAGTGCCGGATTGAACTGGACACCGGCAGCACGGTATTCGTCGGCCGTCGCGAGGCTGGCGCGCAGGCTCTCGGCCTCCGCGGCATTCAAATTCTCGAACTCGATCTCGGCCCGCATGGTCTGGCCGAGCGACGACTGGACGTTCGCCCGTCCAAGCGTCAAGGCAGAGGCATCGACGGTGAGAAACGTCAGGGCTGCGGCGACGCTGATCGCCAATATCGTTTGCCGGTGGTCTGGCCAATCGTTCTTCAAGGCGTCTCCTCATTCCCACCGGATGGCACTCGGGCACACTGCTTCGAAGCAGGCGTTTAGTGCACAAAAGACATTAACATCAATGACATAGACAGACAAGCTGAGGCAAAGCTCCAAGTCTCGCAAGCTGGACCGAGTGAGCAAGCCAGCCCGATTTCGTTGCCACTGCGCAACAAGGCCGTCACCTGCCGCGCTGGTGCCTCATCCCTCGATCAAGATCCGCATCATTCGACGCAGCGGTTCGGCCGCCCCCCACAAGAGCTGATCACCCACCGTGAATGCGCCGAGATACTCCGGGCCCATCGCGAGTTTGCGCAGCCGACCGACCGGAATCGACAAGGTTCCGGTGACGCTGACTGGGGTCAAGCCACGAATGGTGTCGTCGCGTGTATTCGGAATCACCTTCACCCACGCGTTGTCGGCCCCGATCATGGCCTCGATATCGGCCATCGGGACATTCTTCTTGAGCTTGAACATCAGCGCCTGGCTGTGGCAGCGCATCGCCCCCACACGCACGCAGAATCCGTCCACCGGTACGGCAGGCTTGTCGAAGCCGTCGCCCTGGCCCAGGATCTTGTTGGTCTCTGCGCCGCCCTTCCACTCCTCCTTGGAAACGCCCCATGCCGCGTCGTCGTGGGAGCGGCTGGCGCTGCCGAGGTCCTTGTCGATCCAGGGGATCAGCGAGCCGCCCAGCGGAACGCCGAAATGGCTGGTCTCGGCTTCGCTCATGCCGCGCTGGGTTTGCACAATCTGGCGGTCGATGTCGAGGATTGCGCTTTTCGGATCGGCCAGCAAGTCACTCACCGAACCGTGCAGCGTACCGTACTGAGTCAGCATTTCGCGCATGTGCTGCGCACCGCCACCGGATGCCGCCTGGTAGGTCTGGGTGCTCATCCACTCGACGAGGCCGGCCTTGTAGAGGGCGCCCACGCCCATCAGCATGCAGCTGACCGTGCAGTTGCCACCGATCCAGTCGCGACCACCCGCAACCATTGCGTTCTTGATGACCGGCATGTTGACCGGGTCGAGAACGATGATCGAATCGCTGCTCATGCGCAGCGTCGAAGCGGCATCGATCCAGTGGCCGGTCCAGCCGGCGGCGCGCAGCTTCGGATAGACCTCGCTGGTGTAGTCGCCACCTTGCGCGGTGATGACAATCTCGCAGCGCTTCAGTGCGGCGATGTCGTAGGCATCACGCAGCGTCGTCTCGTTCTTCGCCAGCAGCGCGGGCGCCTTCGAGCCCGCTGCACTGGTGCTGAAGAACAGCGGTTCGATCAGATCGAAATCGCCTTCCTGCTGCATGCGCTCCATCAGCACCGAACCAACCATCCCACGCCAGCCCACCAGGCCGACCAATCTGCTTGTCATGATCACACTCGTCCGTTGTTTGCAAACCAGATCACGCGCCGAATCCCGAGCCCCGGGGTGGGCTTGCTCAGCCCTGAGCCTTCAGCGCGGCCACCACCGCATTGCCCATTTCCCCGGTTCCCACCTTGCAGGTTCCTTCACTGAAGATATCGGCCGTGCGGAACCCGCTCGCCAGTACCGACTTCACGGCAGCCTCGATGCGCTTCGCCGCCGCTTCCTGATCCAGGCTGAAGCGCAACATCATCGCCGCGCTGAGGATCGTCGCCAAAGGGTTGGCAATCCCCTTGCCGGCGATATCGGGCGCAGAACCATGGCTGGGTTCGTACAGCCCCTGGTTGCTCGCATTCAGCGAGGCCGACGGCAACATGCCGATCGATCCGGTCAGCATCGCGGCCTCATCGCTCAAAATGTCGCCGAACATGTTTCCAGTGACAACCACGTCGAGTCGCTTCGGCGCCTTGACCAATTGCATCGCGGCGTTGTCGACATACATGTGTTCGAGTTCGACATCGGGATACTCGGCATGGACATCGGTGACGACATCGCGCCAGAACTGGAAAGTCTCCAGCACGTTGGCCTTGTCGACGCTGAGCAACTTGCCACGCCGCTTGCGCGCCGCCTTGAATGCGACGTGCGCAATGCGCTCGATCTCGGGCCGGGTATAGCGCATCGTGTCGAAGGCTTCCGGTTCGCCCGCAAAGGCGCCGTCCGGCGATGTCCGTCGGCCACGCGGCTGACCGAAATAGATGTCGCCGGTCAGCTCGCGGATGATCAGAATATCGAGCCCCGAGACGATTTCTGGTTTCAGGCTCGATGCCGCGGTCAGTTCCTCGTAGCAGATCGCCGGGCGGAAATTGGCAAACAGCTCCAGGTTCTTGCGCAGGCCGAGGATGGCCTGCTCAGGCCGCAGCGATCGCTCGAGCTTGTCGAACTGCCAGTCGCCGACCGCGCCGAACAGGATGGCGTCGGCGCTTTTCGCCAGCTTCAACGTCGAATCCGGCAAGGGATGGCCATGGGCCAAGTAGGCGGCACCGCCGACTTCGGCCTGCTCGAGCTCGAAGCGCAGATCCAGACAGGCCAGAACCTTCTGGGCTTCGGCAATGATTTCAATGCCGATTCCGTCACCCGGCATGATCGCAATTTTCATGATGTCGTTCTTCCTTCAACGTCGCCCGGCAGCGCCTGAGCGGCCGGCTTTGCCAGCGCGATCCGATCGATCAAGACCTTCTCGCACAGCTTGAACACGATATAAAAAACGGCAGCCAAATAGCCTGAGACGACAAGTTCCAGCAATTGCAGCAGACCACCTTCGCGAACTGCATCGAAGCCGTGCCGAACCAGGAAAGATAGATTCGCGCCAAGCATCTGCAACAGGTTCAGCGATACCAGCCCGAACAACACAAAGCTGCACCCCATCAGGATCAGCGTCAACCACCAGCGCCTCGCCAGAAATCGATACAGCCGACTGTATTCAGGCGCCGGCGCGGCCATCACACACTGTTCGCAAGCCAGGGTTTGCGCAACAGCCGCTCCGCCTCGAATACCTTGATCTTGTCGGTGTGTCGCAAGGTCAGCGCAATGTCGTCAAAGCCATTGAGCAGACAATATTTTCGAAACGGCTGGACCTCGAACGCCAGCTCGCCACCATCGGGCTTGACGACCACCTGACGCTCCAGATCGATGCTCAACCGATAACCGACGAAGGCTGCCGCCTCGTCGAACAACTTGGCAACTTCGGCCTCTGGCAGCGCGATCGGCAGCAGGCCGTTCTTGAAGCAGTTGTTGAAGAAGATGTCGGCGTAACTCGGCGCGATCAATGCGCGGAACCCGTACTGATCCAGCGCCCAGGGGGCATGCTCACGCGATGACCCGCAGCCGAAATTTTTCCGGGCCAGCAGCACCGAAGCTCCTTGATAGCGCGGCTGGTTCAGCACGAAATCGGGATTGGGCTTGCGGCTGGCCGGATCCTGACCCGGAAAACCCGGATCGAGATAACGCCAGGCATCGAACAGGTTCTGACCGAAACCGGTCTTCTTGATCGATTTCAGAAACTGCTTCGGCATGATCGCGTCGGTATCGACGTTTTCACGGTCCATAGGCGCGACCAGCCCGGTATGAATGCGGAAGGCTTGCATCGTCAAAATTCCTTCAAGGCAATGCGGGGCGGCTCATTTGAGTCGGGCCACATCGACAAAATGGCCCTCGATGGCTGCTGCAGCAGCCATCGCCGGGCTGACCAGATGGGTACGGCCCCCTGCACCCTGGCGACCTTCGAAATTGCGGTTCGAGGTCGACGCACATCGCTCGCCCGGCTCGAGCCGGTCGGCATTCATTGCCAGACACATCGAGCAGCCCGGCTCACGCCATTCGAAGCCGGCAGCCGTGAACACCTTGTCAAGGCCTTCGCGCTCGGCCTGCTCCTTGACCAGCCCGGAACCAGGCACGACCATCGCGAGACGGATATTCGGCGCCACCTTGCGCCCGAGCCGGCGCACCACGGCTGCGGCTTCGCGCATGTCTTCGATGCGCGAGTTGGTGCACGAGCCGATGAAAATCTTGTCGAGCATGATGTCGGTGATCGGCTTGTTCGGCTGCAGAGCCATGTAGGTCAGTGCACGCTCGATCGCATCGCGCTTGCCGGGATCCTTCTCGCGATCCGGATCGGGAACGCGGTCATCGATGCTGAGCACCATCTCGGGCGACGTGCCCCAGGTAACCTGCGGACGCAGTTTGCCGGCATCGATCTCGACGACGGCATCCCACTTCACGTCGGCATCGGAATGCAGCGTGCGCCAATAGGTGGCGGCCTGCTCGAACTCGGCGCCGCGCGGCGAGAACGGCCGGCCCTTGACGTAGGCCAAGGTGGTCTCGTCGACCGCGATCAGACCGGCGCGCGCGCCGGCTTCGATCGCCATGTTGCACACGGTCATGCGCCCTTCCATGCTCAACGCACGGATCGCCGAGCCGGCGAATTCAATCGTGTAGCCGGTGCCGCCTGCGGTACCGATCTTGCCGATCACCGCGAGCACGATGTCCTTGCCGCTGCAGCCGTGTGGCAGGCTGCCGTCGACCTTCACCAACATGTTTTTCGCCTTGCGCGCCAGCAACGTCTGGGTGGCCAGCACGTGTTCAACCTCACTGGTGCCGATGCCGTGCGCCAGTGCGCCGAAGGCGCCGTGGGTCGAGGTGTGCGAATCGCCGCAGACGACCGTCATACCCGGCAGCGTCGCACCCTGCTCCGGCCCGATCACGTGGACGATGCCCTGGCGCTTGTCGTTCATCTTGAACTGGGTAATGCCGAAACGGTCGCAATTGGCATCGAGAGTATCGACCTGCAGCCGCGAGATCGGGTCGGCGATCCCGTGCGAGCGATCGGTCGTCGGCACGTTGTGGTCACTGACCGCCAGGTTGGCAGAGATGCGCCAGACCTTGCGCTGCGCCACGTCCAGGCCTTCGAAGGCCTGCGGGCTGGTGACTTCGTGGACGAGATGACGATCGATATAAAGCAGTGAGGTACCGTCGTCCTCGGTGTGGACAACGTGTTCGTCCCAGATCTTGTCGTACAGCGTGCGGCTCATTGCAAAACCCTCACAGGGAGGAGAACATTCAGGGAAACTGCGTATTTTAGGGTCTGTTGCCGATCTAGTCGCACCCGTGCCGACGCAGCCAAGGAGCCGAGGTTCGGCGACCGGCGCCGCCGCCTGGATCGACCTGTGCAGATCGGCAAGAGTGCGTCCATGCTGGGCGCACACGTGAAAAAGCCCCGGCAATGCAGCCGGGGCTTCAAGGGAGTGGGCGCACGCGGCCGGCCGCGGTGGATCAGTTGCGTTCGCCGATCGGCACCACGTCGCGTTTGGTGGAACCGCTGAACAGTTGACGGGGGCGACCGATCTTGTATTCCGGGTCGGAAATCATCTCGTTGAGCTGAGCGATCCAGCCAACGGTCCGGGCCAACGCAAAGATCGCGGTGAACAGGCTGACCGGAATGCCAAGCGCGCGCTGCACGATGCCGGAATAGAAATCGACGTTCGGATACAGTTTGCGAGCAACGAAATATTCGTCTTCCAGCGCAATCTTCTCGAGCGCCATCGCCAGCTTGAACAGCGGGTCGTTTTGCAGGCCGAGCGCCTCCAAGACTTCGTGGCAAGTCTCGCGCATCAGCTTGGCGCGCGGATCGTAGTTCTTGTAGACGCGGTGGCCGAAGCCCATCAGCTTGACACTCGAATTCTTGTCTTTCACCTGCTTGATGAATTCACCGATCTTCTCGACGCCACCTTCACGCTGGATCTCCTGCAACATGTTGAGCGCCGCCTCGTTGGCGCCGCCATGAGCCGGGCCCCACAGGCAGGCGACGCCAGCGGCGACGGCCGCAAACGGATTGGTGCCGGAGCTGCCGCACAGGCGAACGGTCGAGGTCGAGGCGTTTTGTTCGTGGTCGGCGTGAAGGATAAAGATGCGATCGATCGCGCGCACAAGCACGTCGTTGGGAACGTATTCCTCGCACGGTGTACCGAACATCATGCGCAAGAAGTTGGCCGAATACGACAACTCGTTCTTCGGGTAGATATACGGCTGGCCGAGGATGTACTTGTAGGCCATCGCCACCAGCGTCGGCATCTTCGCGATCAGGCGAATCGCCGAAATCTCCCGATGCACCGGATTGTTGATGTCGGTGCTGTCGTGATAGAACGCCGACATGCCGCCGACGAGGCCGGTCATCACCGCCATCGGGTGCGCATCACGGCGGAAGCCGCGCAGGAAAAACTGCATCTGCTCGTTGACCATCGTGTGATTGGTCACCAGCTTGGAGAAATCGCTGTTTTGCTCGGCGGTCGGCAATTCGCCTTTCAGCAGCAGGTAACAGGTCTCCAGATAGTCGCACTGAGTCGCAATCTGGTCGATCGGGTAGCCGCGATACAGCAACTCACCCTTGTCGCCATCGATGTAGGTGATCGAGGAATCGCATGACGCAGTCGACAAAAAGCCCGGGTCGTAGGTGAATTTGCCGGTCTGGCCATACAGCTTGCGGATATCGATCACGTCCGGACCGATTGTCCCCTTGAGAATCGGCAGCTCCATGCTCGGGCTGCCATCGGAGAACGATAGGGTGGCTTTCACGTCGGACGGTGTCATTGGCGTTCCTGGTTAGGCTGGTAGAACAATGGTGGCGATTGGCTGAAATTCTTCAGGTCGTTGCAGGATTCATCAGGCGGCCCGAACCGGCATCCGCATCTGGCGCAAGACCTCGACCACCTCGGGTTGCAACAGCTCGCCCTCGGGCTGCGTGCGCCCAAGCAGCAAGTCAAGCAAGTCGTTGTCGGCCAGATCCATCAACACCAGCAAACCTTGGGCCTGCCGGGTGGTGATGTGATCGGCATGGTTGGAAAAAAACCGCTCGACGAACAAATCGTTCTCCAGCATGCCACGCCGGCAGCGCCAGCGCAGCTTGCTCAGGGCCCGTTCGTCGATCAGTTCAGCATGCATGGCAATATGCAGTAGCTCAGGTTGCAGTACTTGGCCGGGAAAAATGCGCTGATCGAGCCGACCAAATGACGCCGTGGATCCGGCTCCGGGGGGATGATTTATACAGCCCGTCTAACCATCATCTCCTTGATCTTGCCGATTGCCTTGGTCGGATTCAGATTCTTCGGACAGACATCGACACAATTCATGATCGTGTGGCAACGGAACAGGCGATACGGGTCTTCAAGGTTGTCGAGGCGGGCTTCGGTGTCCTGGTCACGGCTGTCGGCGATGAAACGGTAGGCCTGCAGCAGACCGGCCGGGCCGACGAACTTGTCCGGATTCCACCAGAAACTCGGGCAGCTCGTCGAGCAGCTCGCACACAGGATGCACTCGTAGAGTC
>JBBRID010000044.1:0-14316 GCA_038221635.1 Burkholderiales bacterium | reverse complement strand
CGACGACATAGTGGATATCGATCTTCGAATCGTCAGGCCGTTGCGGGTCGAGCGCACGCTGCACGCTGCCGCAGACCACCTGATGTGCAATGCCCGGCACTCGGCATGGGGCAGGGCGCTCGGCAATGCCCGCAGCGGCATGGGTCAGTCCCAGCCCCAGCGCGAGGGTGATCATCAGGTGATGGCGAGGCGACATGTGGGACGACCGTGAAAATCAGCGGATGGCAGCCGCAGTGTGCCTGCGATTGTCGGTGGCGGCCTGGGGCCGAATGGCCGGGTTGTCAGATCGGTCTTGCCCAATCGACAGACTGCTGTACGGTCCATGCTCGGACCCTACACGGCATGCTCGCGCGAAAGGAGAATCCATGGCCCGCTTGAATCCACCCGCCCGTCTGCGACACCCAGGCGTCGCACCCTGTTTGCTGGCCTTGGCCCTGGTCATGCCGGCCTCGGGTTTCGCTGCAAATTCATGCGAAGCCCGCTCGGGTGCAACACGTGTCAACGTGGTCGAGTTGTATACCTCCGAAGGTTGCAGTTCGTGTCCTCCGGCCGATCGATGGTTGTCGACGCTTGCCAGCGACACCGGTGGCGCCAACCCGGTGCTGCCACTGGCTTTTCACGTCACCTACTGGGACCGACTCGGCTGGGCCGATCGGTTTGCACGCCCGGCGTACACCGAGCGCCAATACAGCGTGGCCGCCGCGATTGGCGCCGCCGTCGTCTATACGCCGCAGGTGATCGTCAACGGTGCCGATTGGCGCAACTGGCCGCGGCTGCCAAAACTGGAGGCTGCGCCCGACGTTCAGGTGCAGCTCAGCCGCGATGGCGGCACCTTCACGGCGCGGATCAAGCGCCGCGATGGGGCCGCGATCACGCAGCCGGTTTCCGGTTACTGGGCCTTGCTGGAAGATGGCCACAAGACGACGGTGCGTGCTGGTGAAAATTCAGGCGCGACACTGCGCCATGATCACGTGGTCATCGCTTATCAGCCGGTCGGTGCCTGGCCAGCAGCCAATGAACAACAATGGCAGTGGCGGCCGCCGCTTTCCAAGCCAGAAGCTGGTTTGGCGTCGGGAATCGAGCGTCGCGTCGCGTTCGTGGTCGTCGATGCCAAGACCCAAAAGCCGCTGCAAGCCCTTGCGCTGGGATGTTGAGCGCGGGGGGTTCGGCGCCCGAGGTCGTCACTCGCCGAGCAGGCGATTCAACTCGCCGCTGGCGAGCAGCTTGCCGAGGTCGTCGGAGCCACCGATCAGCGCGCCTTTCACGAATACCATCGGAAAGGTTGGCCAGCCGGTCCACATCTTCAACGCGCCGCGCGCGTGCCATTGGCCGAAGTAGCTGCCGTAACTCATGTACTGGTAAGTCTGGCCCGCAGAGTCGAGTTGCTTGCGAGCCTTTCGGCAGAACGGATTGCCAGCCATGCCGACAACCAGCACCGGATGCGAGGCGGCCGCCGCCTGCACGTTGTGGACGATGTCTGCGTGCAGGTTGGCCACTTTGTCGCGGATGGCGGGGTGCAGGCGGGTTTCGTCGAGGATCTGGCGTGGCATCTGTATCTCCTGAGGCGGTGCGAAAACGAGCGGCCTGCCCTCAGGCGGCCAGCTTCCCATCGCGAAAATCGGCCACGGCCTGCGCGATCTCGGCCTGCGTATTCATCACGAACGGGCCGTACTGGGCAATCGGTTCATTCAACGGGCGCCCGGCGACAAGCAATACCCGTGCGGTCTGTGTGGCGTCAGTGGGCGTGCCGATGATGACACCATCGGCCTGCGCATCATTACCCAGGATCGCCATCTGACCCGGCTTGATCGTGCTCGAAACCTTGGACCGAAGCGCTGCCTCGATCGAAACTGCAGAACCATGGACATACAAGAACGCGTTGTGTCCCGGTGCAATCGGTTGCGTGAGTTGGCTACCGGGCGGCAGGCTGATGTCGAGCACCAGCGGTTCGGTGGTCGGCCGGCTGACGGCCCCGTCGACGCCGTGGCTGCTGCCGGCGATGATGCGCACGGTGACGCCGTCGCCGAGCTCGATCATCGGAACCTCGTCGGGTGCGATGTCGCGGTAAGCCGGGGCACCCAGCTTGTCCTTGGCGGCCAGATTGACCCACAACTGGAAGCCGGCCATCCGGCCCTCCCGCTGCTCAGGCATCTCGCTGTGGATGATGCCGCGGGCGGCGGTCATCCATTGCACGCTGCCCGGCTCGAGCAGGCCGACGTTGCCGACACTGTCGCGATGGCGCATGCGTCCTTCCAGCATCAGCGTGACGGTTTCAAAACCCCGGTGAGGATGGTCTGGGAAGCCACCGATATAGTCACCGGCTGCGTCGCTGCCGAATTCATCGAGCATCAGGAATGGATCGAGGCGGCGTTGCAGCGGCTGGGTCAGGATGCGGGTCAGCTTGACGCCGTCACCGTCGGAGGTTGGTTGCCCCTGCACCAGGCGTTCGACGTCGCGCGAACGTTCAACTTTCATCGCCTGCACGGAAGTTGCCGTGTCGGTGGAGGCTGAGGTGGCAGTTTCGGTATTCATTCGAGCTTCCTGTCGTGGGCCCGAGCCCGGCGTTGGCCGGATCGGTTTTCAAGGGACAAAAACATGTCCATAGTTGGGGGTGCCTTGACCGATTTCCAGACTGAGTTGTCGGCGACGACGGCGGATGCCGACGGTTGCCAGCGGCGTGCGGGATTCTCGCTTGGCCTGATCTCCAGCGTGCTGGCGCTTCTTTGCGGCGCGGCACCGGCCTTCGCCGCCGATTCTGGTAACGGCCTCGTCGACGGTCGGATGTGCGTACGACCCGTGGAAAGTGACGACAAAGTCGGCGACCAAGCCGGCGATTGCGGTCCTGTCGAGATCGCCTTGCAGAGCGGCAGCCGCGCAGTTGTGCGAATCAGTGACGTCGTCTACCGCTTGCAACTGCACGCCAATCAGGTCGATATCGTGCTGATGCACGGTGCGATGCAGGTCGACGGATTCAGCGCAAGCTACGAGTGGCAAGGCAAGACGCTGCACTTCAGCGACCCGGAAAAGGGCGTGCGCTACGAGATCGCTTTCGATCCAGCGGCCAAGCGCACCTTGCGCAGATCTGGCAATGGCGCCGCCCGCTGAGTCGGCTCTCCGAACCACTCGGGATCAGGTCGCCTTGCTGGCCTCGCCCGGTTTCAGCAAGCGCTGACAGCTGCTGCGCGAGGCTTCACCAGCTGGCAATTTGCCGCAAATTCCGTCGACCTGTTTCTGCAAACGCCCGAGCACCGCCTCGGCTTGCTTGTCGTCGTCCGCCGTATCGGCCCAGCTCAACAATTTGTCGCTGACTCTTTGAAGTGAGCGACCACTGCGCTCGTAGAACGCATCGGACTGTGTTGCCGCTTCACCGAATACCTGCCGCGCCACATTTTCGATACTGGCTGAGTCTTGGGGTGACAGATCCACCAGCGCCGCCAGATAACTCGCGCCCCATTGCAAGCGGGTCGCCGTTCCATCTGCGCGCGCATGGGCCTGCGCGTACCAGCGCAAGGCTTCGGCGTTGTCGCCGCGTTTTCTGGCGTTGCCGGCCAGCGCGCTCATCAGGTAATACGGTGAGTGGCTTTTCGCGAGATTCGACTTCAGCAACTGGTCGGACTCCGTCATCAGCCCGGCGTGTGCGAGCAGATAGGCTCCGGTCGTGATCACCGCCTGGCGCTCGTAGCCGTCGGTAATCTCGCGGTCGTCGCGTTCGACCTGCTGACGCATCGATTGCAGCGTCTTCTGCGCAATCACCGGTTTGGCGCTTTTGTCGAGGCCGATCCGTGCCAGATCGACACGCGCCACCTGTGCGGTCAGGCGATCGGCGCGCGACAGCGATGCATCGGCTGCCAGGCGGGCCAAGCTCGCATCGAAGTGCGTAAGCAGTTGTTGATGCTCTCTGCTGTCGGACGGGCTCAGCGCCTTCATCAGCTCGGCCGCTTGATTGCCCAGCACGTCCATCTGTGCGCGAGCACGCCGTGGGTCGTCGAGCAGTCTCAAGACCCGTTGCCGGACCGCCAGCTCGGCGGGCTTGGCGGCTTTGCCGACGCCATCGGCGGCCAAGGCCTGCAGCAGCATGCGGTCAGACGTGTCGCCTTGACTGGCCGGGCAGTTGGCGGCGAGTTGCTTGAGCAACGCCGGCGTGTCGGCCTGCGAGACCAACTGGTGCTCGTCAGTCGCCCACGAATAGAAGGCGAGCATGCGCCACTCATTGGCGTCGAGCGAACTGCTGCGCGCCTTGTTGCGTGCGTCGGCCACCACCTCCTTGATCGGACGCCGGGCCGCCATGCTCAGGCTCAGCACCTCGTTGTATTGATTGGCGCTGACCTCGCCGGGAAGCCGGGTCAACTCGCGGCCATCCGCATTGAACAGCACCATCGTCGGATAGCCGCGGACCTTGAAGCGTGTGCCGAGCTTCTGCGCACCCGCCTTGTCGCCGTCGATGTAGACCGGCACGAAGGCGCGCGAGCGCTCGATGAACTCCTGGCGATTGAACAAGGTCGCCTTGACCTGGTTGCAAGGCGGGCACCACTTGGCACCCCAGTAGAGAAACAACGGCTTTTTCTCGGCTTTGGCTTGCGCGAACGCAGCATCGACCTCGCCGTCGCCGCTGGCGTAGATCCAGGCGATGCCGGCCGCTTTCGACTCGCCAGGCGGTGGCGAGGTCGACCAGGCTGCAGTGGTCGCCAGCAGCAGGCAGGACACGATGACGGTGCGAATCGTGCCGAGTGCTGCGATCAGTTGAATGGTCATGGCGGTTCGCGGCCTTTCGACAAATGGATCGCCGGGTTGCGATTCCCGGATTGTGCGGCAGCTGTCAATGGTCGCACTGGTCGAGTGGCTGCTGGGCGTCGTCGAGCCTCCAGGATGGCAAAGGGGTTGCGCGCGCCAGCGCCATCCAGGTCGCCAGGCCTATCGTCGAAGCGCGGCGTGGCGCTGGCCGAGCCAACTCGAGCCGGGCTTCACTCCCCTCGATCGGCGCGCACGCGATCAGTACGCCGAACTCGGCTGGAATTTCCTCCGGCTCAGCGATGCCTTCAACCAGCACGTACCAACATTCGCTGCTGATCTGCAGATAAGCATCCCGCTTGGTCGGTTTGCGCAGGTCGCTGAGCAGGTCTGCGCGGTTCACCTTGATTTCGTGCACGGTCGGCGCCAGGTAGGCCTCGACGGTCGAATTGCGGATCGAATAGACATCGGGCATGGCCATCAGCCACGGGCCATCGGCGGCTGGCTTGGCGCGCAGGCTGAGGCCGCACCAGGTCAGGCGGCCGGTCCGCAGCATGTCGTCGGCCACGCGCCTGACCAGGGCTTCGTGCGCGTCGTGCAGGCTGCGATTGCGCTGCAGTGTCTGTGCAAGCAATTGGATACCCGCGTCGGTGACGCGCAAGGTCTCGTGCCCGCTGACCGACCGCTGTCGCTCCAGGCAACCTGCCGCCAGCAATTCGACTTCGACCATGTCCTGGCACGGCCACCCGGCCGAACGCCAGATGGCCCTCAGGCGTCGCGCATGGACCGCGCTGAGCTTGACCGGCCGGTCAAGCGCCCCCTGGACGGCTTTCGATTCAGATTCTTTGGTGTCCATTGCACCGAATGCTGCCAGCGGTGTCGCTCAAGGCATGAGCCAGTCCGCCAGCAGCATCGACATTGGATCGACAGCGGCGCGCGATCGCACCGCGCGCCGCTGTCGCCAGTCGCCAGTCGCCAGTCGCCGCCAGTCTATTTGGCCGACGCCGTCGGGGTAGCGGCCTTCTTCTTCGCTGCCGCCTTTTTGGCCGGAGCCTTCTTGGCAGCTGCGGTCTTCTTGGGAGCGGCCTTTTTCGCTGAGGGTGTCTTCTTCAAGGCAGAGGTCTCTTTGTCGACGGCCTTCTTCAGCGCCTTGGCCTTGCGTTGAGCATTGGCTTCCAGGCTTGCCAGTTTCTTGTTGCTGCTGCGCTTGGTGGCTTCGAGCTTTTTCTCGGCCTGTGCGATCGCTTTCTGCGCCCGCTCGCCCATCTTCTTGAACTCGGCCTCAGCCTTCTTGAACTGGGCCTCGGCCAGCCGCACCATGCTGCTGATCTGGCGTTTGCCCTCGTCGCGCTGGGCCATCACCTTCTTTTTGACCTTGGCCATGCTGGCCGACACGGCGTCGCCCATGGCCTCGATCTTGTGAGTCACCGCGGCGCCGACTTCGCCGGCCGCGGCCGTCAGGTGGTCACCGGCTTGTGCCAGTTCGGACTTCTTCATTGCCTTCTTGGTTGCCATGGTTTGCCTCTTTGTGGTTGGAACGATTGCCACCGCGTGTCGCGTTGCACCGAGAATCTACGCCGCAAATTTGGATCCGGGTGTGGAGCAGTTCCGGTTGCAGCGGGCAAACAACAGTCTGCCGCTGCCGCGGTCAGCAAATCGGAATTCGAAGCTGCTCCCTACTCCACCTGAACGCCGTTCCAGAACGCCATCCGGCCTTTGATCTGGGCGGCCGCCTCGCTCGGCTCGGGGTAATACCAGACGGCGTTTTCATTCAGATTGCCATCGACCATCAGGCTGTGATAGTAGGCCTGTCCCTTCCAGGGGCAGCCGCTGCGGTGGTTGCTGAATGTCAGGTAACGCTTGTCGACACTCGATTCAGGAAAGTAGTGGTTGCCTTCCACAACCACGGTGTCGTCGCTTTCGGCGAGGGTAACGCCGTTCCAGGTGGCTTTCATTGCTTGCTCCTTGCTCGGGCTGACTCTTGTTTCGTTGCGGATGCGCATTCGGCGTCGTCTCAGCGATATTGTGCGGCGGCCAGCGCCGAAGTATTGGCGATGCTGCGCACCAGCGGCGCATCACCCATCACCTCGACGTTTTCGCCGTGGCGCAGGATGTCCATTGCGATCTCGGTCGGCTCGCTGTACGGCACCTGCAGTTCGTAGCGGCCATCGTCGAGCCAGCGGCTTTTTTGCTGCGGATGCCATTCTTCCTGGGAAACCCACTGCGCTGCGTCGGCCTGAAAAACCAGCTTGGCCCAGCGCACCCGTGTGCCGCCGCCATAGATGCCGTAGCCGGCGTCGAGCTGGGTTTCCAGGTCTTTCAGCGCGACCGCCTTCGCCTTCGTCTCCAGTTGACGTGCCTCGCGGACGGCATCAAGCGCGAAGCGCCGCAGCCCGCCACTGGCGTGACACCAGGCATCCAGGTACCAGGTGTTGCGGTAGTTCAGCAGGCGCTGCGGTGAAACCTCTCTGGTGCTTTCACTGCGGTCGCTGCGCTTGTAGTAGCGCAGCCAGACGCGGCGGCGCTGCATCAAGGCACTGCCGAGCAACTCGAAGTGCCGGCTCGGCACTCGTCGTCGCGCAGTGCCGATCACCTTGACGCGGCGCATCAGTTCGCGCGCCTCGCCGGCATCGGTGCCAAGCATGGCCTGCAGCTTGTCCATCATCGGCGCGAGGTGGCGCGCCAGCACGCCGTCATCGTCGAGACCGGCCATCAGTTGGTGCATCGTCAGCAAGGCATGGATTTCAGCTTCGCTGAACCAGAGCCCCGGCAACTGGTGGCTCGCGCCGGGGCTGCCACCACTCGGTTGGGCGAAGCGGTAGGCGTTGTCGGCGCGGTCGTAGGCGATCGGTGCATCCATGCGGTCGCGCAGATATTGAAGGTCGCGTTTGAGCGTCGCTGGCGAGACATCGAGTTCGTCCAGCAAGGTCTGAAAGCTGACTTGGCCCCGGTTGCGCAGCAGCAGTTCGATCTTGTAGAAGCGTTCGGTTCGGTCCATCGGAGGTTTTGAGTCGGGCTGGCTCGTGGTGTGAGCCTTGTCTCAAGCATACCGTGATCGGGATGGCATCGCGTTTGAATCACGACTGGCTCACGCCATGAGCTTGTGGAGCTGAACAATGGCATCAACGGCGGCAAAAAGGGCTGCTGGCGAAACAACCATTGCACATCACGCAGGAGTCGTTCCATGAACAGCATTCGCAACATCGAGCCAAACAGCGTCGTCCCCCCCGCCAACGTGTCGACCAGTGGCGGCGAAACCGTCTTGACGACCCACGAGCACCTCGGCTTCGAACTCGGCTGGGACTACGCCCACTACCGAGTCGAGCCGCCGGCGCCTTATGCCTTGCAATCCTCGGCCTTGCGCCACGGCTTGCTAGCGGGCTGCGCTGCATTCGGCAAGCGACGCCTGACGGCCTCACCGGAGGTTCTTCAATGGCTTCATCTGCGACTGCATGCCTGGCTGCGCGGTCGCAGTGTCGAGCTGTTTCAGGTGACGCCGCGCTATCTGCAGCAGATCGAAGCCCGCTACTGCCCGATTACACGCGTGGCACTATCGACCAGCACCGCGCGCGACAGCGACGCGTCGATCGACCGCGTGCGCAACGATGCTGGTTATGCGGCCGGCAACCTGGCGATGATGAGCACGCGCGCCAACCAGGCGAAAGGTGCGCACGGTTTTGCCGATGCCATGAGCTTCGTGCGTCAGCTCGAAGACCGTCCGCTGCTCGAAATCGGTGGCCTCGGCGCGGCCGCATGGCGTCGCATCGCCATCCTGTGCAGCTTCGTCGAGCCGATTGCGCATGCCGATGCCTGCACCTTGCCACTGCTGGTCTTGCCACCGCGGCGCCTGCATCTGTTCAATCCTGTGCAGGCGCTGCAACTGGTGATCAGTGGGCAACTGCTTGTTCCGGGCTGGTCGAAGCGCAGTCGCGCATTCGAGGCCTTGCTGCAAGGCACCGCACGGCGCCGCGCCTACCAGGCATTTTTCCACGCACTGCTGCCACGAGTGCTGGAGGCTGTTGCGCCGCCGGTGCGACAGGCTCGCACCGATCACGACGTGCAACAGATCCGCTGGGCGATCGAGGATGCCTGGTGCAACCCGCAGGTCTTGCGGTGCTGGACCACGTTTTCCCGTTTGCTCG
Source organism: Burkholderiales bacterium (assembly GCA_038221635.1). Lineage (GTDB taxonomy): Bacteria > Pseudomonadota > Gammaproteobacteria > Burkholderiales > Burkholderiaceae_C > Ideonella_A. The sequence continues at coordinate 5,446 of JBBRID010000044.1, read as the reverse complement.
ACGCTGCGACCTGTGAGTCGCTGCTGGCGCAGATCGACGAGTGCAAGCTCGCACCACTGCGCAGCGCGGCATTCAGCGATGCGCAGGCCACCGAAGGCTGGAACCTGCCGTCGCGGGGCTACGTGCCACACGCTGTGCTGATGCGCCGAACGCCGGCCCGAAGCCGGTCGGTGCCTGTCGAGCAAGGGTGCCTGCCGCTGTGAAGCGGCAATCGAAGCCGCGTCAGATCAGCGCTTGCCAACCGTCAGTTCGTGTTCGACCAGCCACTTGACCTCCTCAGCTCCGGCGGGGGCCGGCTGCAAGCGCATGTCCGCCGCGCGGCGGTCGGCAGCCGACAAGCGGCGGTAGAGAAAGTCGCGCTCATTGGCGGGGAGCCCGGCGACGAACAGCTGCGAAACCAGCTCGCCCCAGGCGGGATGGCGCAGCAGCACGTGAATGTGCGGCGTCCTTCCAGGATAGGGCGCCGGTTTGATGGTGCGAAAGCGGTAGCGGCCCTGGCTGTCGGACACAGTGCTGCCGAAACCCTGGAACGCCTCGTCGACCTGGCTGCCGGCGCCTCGCGGGTGACGATAGCTGCCAAACACGTCGCATTGCCAGATTTCGACCGTGACCCCGTCGACGCTGCGTCCGCTCTCGTCGCGCACGGCGCCGAACAGATCGAGCCATTCTCCGGTCGCCCGCGGCGCATCGGCAACGGCAGAGCGCCGGACCCGCGTCAGGTCGGCATCCCAGTCGAGCTGGCGGCTGCGGTAATCCGCAGAGGGGTAGAACGGCCCTTCGGACATCGAAGGCAAAGCCGCGAGCAGAGTGCCGGGCCAGGCCACGCTCGCAGTGCAGGCCGCCAGGGTCTTGAAAATCGATCGACGACTGTTCATTTCGATGCCCCGGTATGGTTTGTATCTGTTCGGCTCATTGGCGTTGCTGCTTGGACGAGCCGTTTCGTCTAGCCTTGACCGCCTCACTCAGACTTTCGAGCAGCGGCGGCGAATCGTCCCAGGCAATGCAGGCGTCGGTGATGCTTTGCCCGTAGACGAGTTTGCCTGGATCATCCTTGCCAGGTGTGAATTTCTGTGCGCCGCCGAGAATATGACTCTCCACCATGACGCCGAATACGCGGCGGCTGCCGCCTCGGATCTGACCGGCGATATCACGTGCGACATCGATCTGCCGCATGTGCTGCTTGCTGCTGTTGGCGTGTGAACAATCCACCATCAACGTTGGAGCGAGCCTGGCTGCTTCGAGTTCCTTGCACGCCGCCTCCACATCGGCAGCGCCATAGTTCGGCGCCTTGCCTCCGCGCAGGATCAGGTGGCACTCCTTGTTGCCCTTGGTCTCGACGATCGCCACCTGTCCATTCTTGTGGACGCTCAGAAAATGGTGCGGCCGGGCCGCAGCCTGGATCGCGTCGCTGGCGATCTTGATGTTGCCGTCGGTGCCGTTCTTGAACCCGATCGGTGCGCTGAGGCCCGAAGACAACTCACGGTGCACCTGGCTCTCGGTGGTGCGCGCGCCGATGGCGCCCCACGAGATCAGGTCGCCCAGGTATTGCGGAGAAATCACGTCGAGGAACTCGCTGCCGGCGGGTACGCCGAGCTGGTTGATCTCGAGCAGCAACTGGCGGCCGATGCGCAGCCCTTCATCGATGCGGAAGCTTTCGTCGAGGTAGGGGTCGTTGATCAGGCCTTTCCAGCCAACGGTGGTTCGCGGCTTCTCGAAATAGACCCGCATCACGATCTCCAGCGTGTCGGCGAAGCGCTCACGCTGCTGCTTCAGACGTTTGGCGTAGTCGATCGCCGCTGCCGGATCGTGGATCGAACAAGGTCCCATGACGACCAGCAGGCGATCGTCCTTGCCGGCGATGATCTGCCGGATGTGTTTTCGCGTGCCCGACACCAGGGTCTCGACCGAGGTGCCCCTGATCGGGAAAAAGCGGATCAGGTGTTCCGGAGGTGGCAGCGGCGTCACGGCTTTGATCCGCTCGTCGTCGGTCTGGCTGGTTTTCTCCGAGCTTGCATATCGAGGCTCTGTGGTGCCGACGCTGTTTGGGGACATGGTTTTTTCCGAGGGCTTAAGGACGAGGTTGAAGCAAATGAGCGATTCGGGGACGAAAAAAAACCGCCGGGGGAGACCCGGCGGTTTGGGGGATTTGGCGGCGCGTCAGCTCTGCTTATGCGCTTGCCTCTCCTCCGCCGGGGCGGTGCGAGAACCAAAAGCAGGCAAAATAAAACTTCTGCAGCGACATGGTCAGGATGCTACCACGGCCCTGCGGCACGCCCTTGCCGATTGCAATCAGGCCGTGCCGCCGACGGTCAGGCGGTCGATGCGCAAGGTGGGCTGGCCAACCCCGACCGGAACGCTCTGCCCTTCCTTGCCGCAGGTGCCGACGCCGGTATCGAGCTTCATGTCGTTGCCGATCGCGCTGACCCGGGCCCGCGCATCGGGCCCGTTGCCGATCAGCGTGGCGCCCTTGACGGGATACTGGATCTTGCCGTTCTCGACCCAGAATGCTTCGCTGGCCGAAAAGACGAACTTGCCGCTGGTGATGTCGACCTGCCCACCGCCGAAATTGGTGGCGTAGACCCCGCGTTTCAGCCCGGCAACAATCTCTTCGGCAGTCTTGTTGCCGCCGAGCATGTAGGTATTGGTCATGCGCGGCATTGGCACGGCCGCGTAACTCTCGCGCCGGCCGTTGCCGGTCGGCTTGACCTTCATCAGCCGGGCGTTCATGGAATCCTGGATATAGCCTTTCAGGATGCCGTCTTCGATCAGCACGTTGCGCTGGCTCGGGTTGCCCTCGTCGTCGACATTCAACGAGCCACGCCGATCGGGCAAGGTGCCGTCGTCCAGCACCGTCACGCCCTTGGCGGCGACGCGTTGACCGATGCGGCCGGCAAAGGCGCTCGATCCTTTGCGGTTGAAGTCGCCTTCCAAACCATGGCCGATCGCTTCGTGCAGCAGGATGCCGGGCCAGCCGGAGCCGAGCACGACGCTCATCTCGCCGGCCGGCGCGGGCCGCGAGTCCAGATTGGTGAGCGCTGCGCGCGCGGCGTCGGCCACGTAGCCCTCGATCACTTCGTCCTGAAAATAGCCAAGCCCGAATCGACCGCCACCGCCACCGCTGCCGCTTTCGCGACGCAATTCGCCGTTGATGGTCTGTTCGGCAATCACGGTGACCGACAGGCGAACCAGGGGCCGCACGTCCGCCGCGATGGTGCCGTCGGCGCGGGCCACCAGCACCACGTCGTATTCGCCGGCCACACTGGCCATGACCTGCTTGATCCGAGGATCCTTGGCGCGCGCCAGCTTTTCCACCTTTTCGAGCAGCGCCACCTTCTGGCTGCTGTCGAGGGTCGCGATCGGGTCCATCGGGGCATACAGCACATGGCTGCGCGCCATTTTCTGTTTCGGGCCGCCAACCTTGACGCGCCGGCTCTGGCCGCTTGCGGCAATCGTTCGCACCGTTTGCGCCGCGTCCATCAAGGCCGCCTCGGAAATGTCGTCCGAATACGCGAATGCCGTCTTCTCGCCTGCTACGGCGCGCACGCCGACACCTTGGTCGATGCCGAAGCTGCCACTCTTGACGATGCCTTCTTCGAGGCTCCAGCCTTCGCTGCGGGTGTACTGGAAATACAGATCGGCGTCATCGGTGCGATGCTGCGCGATCGCGGCCAGCGCGCGTGCCAGGCTCGCCTCGGTCAGGCCGAAGGGGTCGAGCAACAGGGATCTGGCAATGGCGAGGCGTTCGATGGTGGGTTCGCGTGCGATCATCCGGCAATTGTAGGAGCCGTCAATTCGCCTTGTGGCGCACCGGAAATGCATCCGCTTGCGGGCGTGCGAAAACCGGTCAATCGGCCTCGATCTGCTTCAGCGCCAGCGCTTGTTCATACAGCGCATTGCGTGCCGAGCCACTGATTTCCGCAGTCAAGGCAACCGCCTGTTTCAACGGCAGGTCACGCATCAGCAGTTTGAGCATGCGTCCGGTTGCCAGATCCTGCGGCTCGCGTTGTTCAGCAACGCCGTGAACCACGACGACAAATTCGCCGCGCAGGCGGTTGGCGTCTGCAGCCAGCCACGCCGGGAGTTCGGCAGCGGCCATGGTGGTGATCGACTCGAACTGTTTTGTTAGCTCGCGGCAAATCGTGACGGTTCGCGCGGCGATCACACTGGCCAGCTGCGTGGCCAGCGACTCGATCCGGTGCGGCGCTTCGAACAGTACCTGAGTCGCCGACGCATGGGCCAGATCGCGCAACACGGCCTGACGATCACCGGCACGCGTCGGCAGGAAGCCGACGAAGTGGAAACCACCGGCGTGGGGGTCGCCGGCCACACTGAGTGCCGCTGCGACGCTGCTGGGGCCGGGTATCGGGACCGTCACGTAGCCGGCGGCCTGAGCGGCAGCAACCAGGATCGCGCCCGGGTCGCTGATTGCTGGCGTTCCGGCATCGCTCACATAAGCGACCCGCTCGCCGCGGGCAAGCCGCTCCAGCACGGTCTGCGCTGCGGTGGTTTCGTTGTGCTGATGGACCGCCAGCAGCGGCTTCTCCAGCCCCAATTGCTGCAGCAGCACGGCGCTGTGTCGGGTATCTTCGCAGGCGACCGCGTCGACCAGCGACAACACGTGGATGGCGCGCAACGAGACGTCGGCCAAATTGCCGATCGGCGTGGCCACCAGGTACAGGGCCGCGAGCGGAAAATGCTGCTGCCCGGCTGCGGCAGCAGCGGCCTCACGCAACAGGGGAGCGTTGGAATTGGTCACGAGCAAGAAGGTCGGCGACAAAGCGGAGGAAGCGGCATTGCGGCATTTGCTGCAACACGGTCTCGCGCTGGTTCAGCGCAATTATCGGGTCGCGGCTGGCCCGCGTGCCCGTGGCGGTGAAATCGATCTGATCATGCGCGAGCGCGATGGCACGCTGGTATTCGTCGAGGTCCGCTCGAGAGCCGGCGCACAGCACGGCGGCGCGGCGGCCAGTGTCGGCTTCGCCAAGCGCCGGCGTCTGATCTTCGCAGCGCAGCGATTTCTTCGGTATCAGCCGACCCCGCCGCCTTGCCGCTTCGACGTGCTTGTTTTCGACGGCGATTCGCTGCAATGGTTGCGCGCCGCGTTTGACACCGAAGGGACGTTCTGAGCGTCTGTGAACCGTGCTGCTGATGCAAGCGGAGGAACTGCTGCGCAATGCCGAGCGACACGCCGGCGCGCAACAGGTGGTCGTCACGCCGGGCCGCGCCGCGGCGCCGGTGATGGCTTGGCGCTGCCTTCTGGCCAGCGTAGCGCTGGCGCCTAGACGCCCAGAATCTTCATGGCCTTGGCCAGCGTGTCGATCGATTCCTGGTGCTTGCCCGCCTTGTGGAAGACCTCACCATCGGTGCGCAGCTTCTTCACCTCCGACATTTGTTCTGCCGTGAGCTTGGGGTTCTTGGCGAGAGCCTCGTCGATCTTCTTCATGTC
>JBBRID010000043.1:0-14419 GCA_038221635.1 Burkholderiales bacterium | reverse complement strand
CTGCTGCCACATTATCGGAAGCTTCGGCAACGATTCGCGTGGCTGTGGCTGTTGATGACAATTTGCTGCTCTCGTTTTGCCCGGATGGCCGGACCGGACTTCACGGGCGGTCGGATACTTCCCGCGCCAGCTTGATTTCTCTGGCTGCGCCAAACCATCGTCCCTGCGCAAAGGCCAGCAGCGTGAAGCGTTCGTTGCGATCGAACTCGAAACTGGCTTCGAACCGTGCGGGCTCGCCAGCCTTGATCTGCTTGGCGGCTATGAAAACGGTTGGTGGCTTGGGCTGTGGCATCAGGGGCTTGGCCGCCGCAGAACGGGTCGCCACGGGTTTGACCTGAGGTTTGTCAGCAGCACCCTTGCGATCACGGTGGACCGGGAATTGCCGAACCAGAATCAAGTATGTGGTACCCGGCAACTCACTCTTGACGACCGCACGAATGGGACCCTCGGTGCTGATCTCCGGAATGTCGAGCAACAAGTAACTCGAAAACTCCGGTTTGCTCGCACCAATCGCTGCTGTCGCCGCTTCAAACGATGGGGCTGATTCCAGAGCTGGGGGCGGAAAAGGAGCCTGGGCAACAGCAGCACTCATCACGAGCAGTACCAAAGGGCCCAGCAGCACGCGGGTGAAGAAGAGCATTCGGAAGATTCGGACCGGGTTCGAAGGGGAAATCATGATACCGCACGGGTAGTCACACCTTGATGTGCAGTTGAAATCCGAGACAGAGTGCGGCGAAGATATGTGCCGCAAAAAAGTGAACAGGAATGAAACAGGCATGGAAAAAAGGGGAGAAGCTTTCGCTTCTCCCCTCGCTGTGTACGCCACTCGCTGGACCTTGTCCAGCGAGCGAGCAACATGGCGTTTTACTTCTTGATATCGGTCTGTGCGTCCTGATCGATGTGATCGCGGTTCGACGACTCGATGTTGGCGAAGTCAGCACCTTGCGAGCTGGAGACTTCGGTCAGCGCCTGAGTAGTCTGGTTGAAGATGTAGTTCTGAACACGCAGGCTCGAAACGTCAGCCGAGACGCGCAGACGGATGCTGTCGAGGCCAGCGGCCCCGGCAGTCGCTTGACGAGCTGCAAGCAGCGCGATCGTCGGCACATCGTCGTAACGCAGAGCCGGAGCGACCGTTGTTGCAGGCCTGGTCAGCGCAGCCAGAACCTGCGTATTCAGCACGTACTGAGCGCCCCGCGGCGGCAGCGACGGGATGATCGTACCCCACAGACCGTACCTGCCGTCGTTCCAGATGTACTGGGCGTCGACCTGTGCGGTGTCCACCTCGCTGTTGTTGATGACGCGCAACAGACCGACCCAAGGTGCCGGGCTCATGTTGAAGTTGCGAACGTCGATCTTCACACCACCGTAGACCTGTGCCAGATCGCCCGGGCAGCTGATGTTTTCCTGCTCGCTGATGTCGTCCTTGAAGAGCGTCGCGACGACGTTGGTGAACGTGGCTTGCGGAATGTTCGTGTTGCCAGGAACGTTGTAGCAAAGCGACAGGTCGACACCAGGCAGGCCGAGGCCGCCGAGAGCTTGCGGGTCAGCAGCAGCTTGCAATTGGTTGTGCGATACGTCCCAGAAGAACTGACCCGGTGTGCCGGTCGGGGTGATCGTGAACCCGCTTCCGAAGCCTGCCGACGTGGCGCAGGTGCGCTGGCCGGCCGGCATTGCGGCCAGGTTGATCAGGCGCAGCGTGCCGCCAGCAGCCAGGGCACCGGTCTGGTTGACGACCATACGCAATGCGAACAGCGGCGAACGGATGTCGACGCCACCGGCGACGTTCGGAACGGCCGGGGTACCGAAGTCCCAGGCAGCCGGATTGGCAACCGGAGCCGGAACGGCATTCTTGAAGCGGTACAAGTCGGCCAGCATCAGGCGGTCAGCAGCCGAAACCGCGCGGTTGCGGAAGCTGATACCACCCATGACGGCGTCACGCTCGTCGCCCGACGATGCGGCGCCGGCAGTGAACGGACCTGCCGGCCCGACAACGGTCGGGTTCAGCGCGGGTCCGAAACCGATTGAAGGAACCGACTTGACCGTCGGTACGAAGGTGTAACGGCCACCGCCCTGTCCGCCAATGCCGTTGGTCGGGGTCAGGTTCTGACCGATCAGACCGAACGCCGAATAGTTCTCGGCGAAGCTGTTGGTGGTGGCGATGACCCGGTTGGCCGAGCCCAGGTTCGACACGATCACGTCGAGTGCGCGCCGGATCTGGATGTACGACGGGTTGAAGGTCGGAACGTTGGTTTCCGGAACGTTGGTGTTCGGCTCGGTACCTTGGAAGTTGTTGATGCCGCTGTTGCCACGCAGCGTGATACGCGGAATCGGATCCGGGCCGCAAGCAGGTGAATTGAAGAAGGCGACACTGTGGCCTGTGGTTGCGACAACGGCGCTGGCCAGGTTGTGGACGGCCGCAAATTCGGCGTTGGCCGTGGTAGCTGTGTCTTGAACCTGGCGGCAGTTCGGCGCGCCAACTTCGCAGGTGAAGTAATCGGTGAGTGCACCGGTTGCCTTCGTGGTATTGAACGTGATGTCCAGTTCACTCAGCGCAATCGGCGCGGCCGTGTTGTTGACCAGGTCGAAGCGGTAGGTAATGCTGCGGTTGTCGTTCGGGTGAACCGCCAGATTGCTGCCTGGCAGGGTGTTGCCGGCGTCGATGCTGCGCAGGACGATCGCAAATCTGCCCGCAGCCGGATCGGTCGCACGAACGTTGACACGACTCGCCGGGACGGCACCGCGCAATTGCGCAGTGATGGTTTCAGCGGTATTGGCCGCGTTGCGAGCCATCAGCGCCACACCACCCGGAGGCGTCAGCAAGCCAGGAACTTCACCGCTGGTTGCCGCGCTGAAGGCATACAGCGGACCGCCGTCGCCACCAATGGTGTAGACGATCTGGAACGACTGGATGCCATTGGCTTGCGCGTTCGGGCCGTTTGCGAAGCTATATGTCACCGCAGGCGCGCGCACCCGGGTGAAATTGCTTTGAGGAGTGGGGAGGGCTCCCGGCTTGATGGTTTCCATCGCCAGCGTGCCACCAGACTGGCTGATGGTCGCGGCATGTACACCCGCCACCGAGGCGAACATCGTTGCAACTGCCGCTGCAACTTTCAATTTCTTGAGAGTCTTCATAAATGCACCTTTTGCTTGGTTTGACCCACGGTGACTGTCTCGTTTTCAATCGAGTGAGTTCGACCGCATCTTTACAACCTCTTCCGGACCCTGGCTTGACTCCAGCTGTTACGGGTTGTTAGGGCCTAGTGTACGGGACAAATTTCTGCGCGAGCAAGCGTGAAAGCTCGCGCTTTGCGTGTAATGCGTCACAACCCCCCCACTGGGACGACCCGGAACTGCATCTGGTCAACGGAAAGGTTGCATCCGCGCAACAACTTGTCGTGGCAGGCGGCTGGATACACTCTCGCCGCGGCCTCCGAGAATTCAAGATGAACCTGACCTGACCGATGCAAGACTTCAACTATGTAGCCATCGACGGTAATGGAACCCGCCACCGTGGATCGCTTGCGGCCGCCGATTCGTCGATGGCGATGAAGTTGCTGCAGGAACGTGAGCTCAGTGTCATATCGGTTCGTGCAGGCAGTCCACCGCGGCGCGGACGCCGGACTTCCAGTACTCGCGGGGAGTCTGCGGACGCGATTGCGCTGCTGGTCAACGAGATCGCAACCTTGCTGGAAGCCGGTGTCCCGCTGGCGGAGGCCGTCGGTACGCTGGCAGAGGCGCAGGGCGACGAGCATTTTCTGGCGGATGTGCTGCGCGCGATCCGCGGCGGCAGCAGTTTTTCCGCTGCCTTGGCCGATACATCGATCCGTCTGCCTGAATATGTATTGCAACTGGTGCGCGCCGGAGAGTCGACCGGCAAGCTGGCGGCCGCCTTGCGGGCGGCATCCCTGCACCTCGACAGCGAATTGCAATTCGCGCAAGACGCAAAGAACGCCCTGCTCTATCCAATCGTGCTGATCGGCAGCGGCATCCTGGCTACGCTGGTGATGTTCGTGTTTGTCGTGCCGAGATTCGCCGCGGTGCTCGACAACCCGAAGGCCGACCTGCCGTTCATCAGTCAGCTCGTGCTCGGGGCCGGGCTTTGGATGACCCAACACCAGGTGGTGGTCGGAATTGCCGTGCTGGCCGTCATTACGCTGATTGTGTGGGCGTGGGGTCGTGCCGATGTCCGACAAGCGGCGTGGGAATTCGCGGCGCGGTTGCCGGTTCTCGGTGCCTGGACATTGCACGCTGAACTGGCACGCTGGTCGTCGCTGTTCGGCGTGCTGCTCAACAGCAAGGTTCCGCTGTTGACTGCGCTGGGTCAGGCCAACCAGACCTTGCGCCGTCGCGGCCTGCGCAGCCGCTCGGCGATGGTGCTGTCTGAGGTTCGCGGCGGCAAGGCGCTGAGCCAGGCCTTGGCCGACCATGACATCCTAGATCCGGCCGGGGTCAACCTGATCAAGGTGGGTGAACGGGCCGGGTCGCTCGGCTACACTGTCGAATCGCTGGCCCGCATGCACACGACGCAGAGCCAACTCAGGCTCAAACGCTTTCTCGTCCTGCTGGAGCCGGTAACCATTCTGGTCATCTCAGTCGTGCTGGGCGGAATCATGATCTCGGTCATGCTTGCAATCACCAGCCTGACCAACGTCCTGTAATTCAGCCGCTCCTCAAGCGACGGCGCGCCCAGCCAAACCTATGTGGTCCTCGTCTAGAAAAATCTCTTTGCGTCCTTCTGGCCGGGAGTCTGGTTTCACTCTGCTGGAGATGCTGGTGGTGATGGTGATCATCGGCCTGCTGGCCGGCCTGATCGGCCCGCGGATGTTCGGCAAGGTCGACTCGTCGAAGGTGCAGACCGCGCAGACGCAAATCAAGATGCTGCGCAGCGCCGTCGGCATCCTGCACCTGGATATCGGCACGATCCCGACGCAGGAGCAAGGTCTGAAATGGCTGACCGAGCCACCCGCCGATGAACGCTTGCGAGCCCAGTGGAAGGGCCCGTACCTGGATGGCAAGCTGCCGCTGGACCCCTGGGGAAATCCCTTTGCCTACAAAGTGCCTGGCATGAACGGGCAGCCGTTCTCGATCATCTCCTACGGTCTCGACGGCAAGGAAGGCGGCGAGGGGCTGGCTGCCGATCTGTCCAACTGAGCGCCACCAAGCCGCCCGGTATGAGCGCGCCACGCGGGTTCACCTTGCTGGAAATGCTGGTCGTGATGGTCTTGATGGGACTGGTGACCACGCTGGCCCTGCCGGCCATGCAACGCTGGCACGACGCGGTCCAGCACAAGGCCCAGGCGGCAGAAATCATTGACACCCTGCGCGCTGCCGGCTTCAACGCCGGCGCGAACCGACGCGACATCGTCGTCGACGGGAGCAGTTTCCAGCCCGCGGGGACAGCAGCCTCTGCGGCCAGCGCGCCGACTTCGCAAGCCGACGATACAACCAAGGCCGCGACTGACGCCACCGGGCGACTGGCATTGGCGCTCCCCGCCGGATGGCAGGCGGAGCGCGTCGACGACATCCGCTTTCTGGCCAACGGCTTGTGTCGCCCAGGTTCATTGCTGCTGCGAACCGATCGCGGCGATGCGGTCCGGGTTGAGGTTCGCGGCCCCTTGTGTGGTGTCGAATTGGCCTCGCAAGCGGCGCCAGACTCGAAATGAACCAGCGTCAGCGTGGCCTGACCATGATCGAGGTGCTGGCCGCGATGGTCATCTTCAGCGCCGGCGCGGTGGTGTTGTTCGGCTGGATCGGGCAGACGGCCGATCGGCTCGGCCGCATCAGCAAGGAACAGGCACAGCTGTTCAGTGAACTGGAGGCGATCGAATATTTGCGCACGCTCAATCCGATGCGCACGCCGCAGGGCGAGGAATCGATCGGCGAGGCCCGGTTTCGCTGGACTGCTGCACCGCTCGGAAGCGAGCAGCCCTCACGAACCGCGACCGGCAACGAAGGCATCTACGTCGTGCAGTTGTACAAGGTGCTGTTGGCGGTCGAAAGCGAGCGCGGCGGCAAAAGCGAACGCTCGCTCTTGCTGGCCGGGTGGCGTCAGGTTCGCTCCGGCGCGTCAACCAATCCGTTCGAAGCGCTCGGTTCAGCAGCCGGGGCGGCCGGAGCCGGCGCCATACGCGCCCCCGCCCCCGCCGCACCGTCGCCAGCCAAACCATGATGCATCCGTGACACGCCAGCGCATTCAATCTGCAAGCTCCGCGCGTCGCCAGACGGGCCTGACGCTGGTCGAGATGCTGGTTGCCATGGTGATCCTCGGCTTCGTCATGACACTGGTCGCCGAGGTCGTTTTCCAGGTCAGTCAGGTGGCGCGTGCCGCAGATTCGGTGACCAGAGGGTCGTCGGCGCGCTGGGGAAGCGGCTGGAGTGCGAGCACCTTGTTTGCAAATCTGCTGGCGCCCGTGGAAACCGGAGACGACCCGGTGCTGACTGGAACGAGCCGGCGCGTCGTGGGCTTTTCTTCGCAACCGTTGGACGGCGGGGAGCTCGGCATCGAGCAATTCGAACTCGAACTGCGTCCAGCAGCCGACAAATCGCGCAGTACGGAGATGGTGGCCATCGTCAGCGGAGCCAGGCGCGAACGGCGCGAGCCTGCCGTCGTTGCTGTGTACCCCGGGCGGGCGGAATTTTCATTCATCGACCTGTCAGGTCAAGCGCAGTTCGCCTGGCCGCCCCTGGCGCGCAACGAGAAAAACATCGAATCGCTGCCGCAGGCGGTGGCCGTCAGGGACGCAGACACCGGCAAGCTGCTGATGTGGTACGGTTTCCAGGGCGAAATCACCAAACCCAAGCCATCTTCCAACCTGCTCGACAGGATGCGCCAGTGATGCCCGCGCCGTCGAATCCGTTGCATGGCCGACCGCAATCAAGCGGCGGCTTTGCCTTGGTGATCGTCCTTTGGGTGCTTGCCGGGTTGACGGTCATTGCTGTGGTCGTCGCCTCGTCAGCACGGGTCAGCAATGAAAGCGTCAAGCTGTTGCGCGACCGGGTGCAGGCCGAAGCGGCCTATGTCAGCACGAATGCCCGCATCAAGATCGTTGCAGCATCCGGCGTGCCCAAACGCATGGCCATCGAAAGCTTCCGGGGCCGCCTGCTGCTCGACGGTCGCCCGACATCGTCGGCCGAGCCCGGCGAACTGGTGTCGATGCAGGATGCGCGCGGGCTGATCAACTTCAATCGCAACAACCCCGATCAGATGCGCGCGCTGCTGCTGCGCTGTGGAGCCAAGGATGGCCAGGCCACGGAACTGATCGACGCGCTCGGCGACTACATAGACCGTGACAACGACAAGCGCCTGAATGGCGCAGAAGCATTTGAATACCGCACCGCCGATCTGCAAGAGCCGCGCAACGCGCCACTCCTCAGCCGCGAGGAGATCTGGCGCGTGAAAGGCTGGGCCGACTTGCGAAATCAGTGGGGATCGTCGGGCTGTGATGACCTGGTGACTGTCCACAGCGATGGGCGCTTCAACTTGAATACCGCGCCCGCCGCCGTGCTTCAGTCTGCCGGCCTGACCGAGGACGCCGCCTCCGCAATGATCGAGGCCCGCCGCGAAGGCTTCGAATTGATCGATCTGCCGGCATTTACCTTGGTTGGCGGAGACCCGTTTTCCAGGCTTGGCGGCGGATTTGCTGGAAGTGTGTTGCGCGTCACGCACCGGCTCGCGGCTGTCGAGTGGATATTGGTCTACGATCTTGAATTGACCCCGAGCCGAGATGGCGGCCCTTGGCGAATGCACGAAATCCGCTATCGTCCGCGTCCCAAGACCGATGCCCAGGCACTTGCAGTATTGCCGGCACCCGATTTCGAGCTACCGGCAGATCAGCGCACCACACCCAATGTTCTACCCAATTCTCCGTTTGCAAACTGACGAGGCCGGGAGCCCGCAGATCGTTGCGACGAAACAACGCAGCTGGCGCCCGTTGCTGGTCGTCGGCCGTGAGTTGTGCGTCTTCGAATCCGTGGCTTGCAAAGGGGTGGCCTGGCACGAGCTTGGCAGTTTTGCGACGCTGCAGGCCAGGCGTTTGGCTCCCCACCTGACAAGCGGTGCCAGCGCGGTGGTCAGGAACAAGACCTTGATGTTGTGGTTCTGGGACGAGCAGGATGTCGCAGCCGGCCTGCGTCGAGCCGGCCGCGACCTCGGAGGCGCCAGACTGGTTGCAGAGACGCTGATGCTCGAGCTGCCGGTTCGGCAGGGTCAATTGCGCCTGCGCTGTGCGAAAGGCGTCGATTCGATGACCCTCGACGGTGGCGCCATCGCGAGTTCGCAGTGGGACAGCAAGATCTCCGGCGCCGCATCGGCGTCGCGTGCGCTGGGTCGCCCCTGGGCCCGGGATTTGATCGGCGGCGCGCTCGACACCGCTGGCAGTCACGCCATCGGCGCATCTTCGGCACAGCGCGCGTTCACCGCATTGGGTGCGACAGCCGCAATCGGCTGCGCAGTTTACGCGGCCTATTGGGGCGGAAGCCTGCTCGGTGCGCGGCATCGCTTGGCCGGCCTCGAAGGCGACGCCGAAATGACGATCGAGCGAGCGCAGAAACTCGCTGCCTTGCGCAAGCTCGAATCGCAGGACCGCGACTGGGTGGCTGCCTACAAACAACTTGGCGGGAGTTTCCAGATCGACACCTTCTTGCAAGCCTTGGCCAAACCGCTCGCCGCAACCGGCGTGGTGATGAAAGAGCTTGAAATTCGCAATGAGGAAGCCCGCCTCGTGCTGGTCTCTGCCGGCGGGGAAATCGATCTGCCGGCAATGCTCCAGGCGCTCGGTAGAATGCCAGGCGTCGCCGATGTCGCACTGCGGGACAATGTCGACGCCAGACAGGCTACTTTCACCATGCATGCGCCGGGCTTCAGGCGAATTGCCATCACGCCGGCGAGGCGCTATTGATGCGGTCAATTGGTTCGACAGCGACCGACGCCGGGCGCTCCTCGATGTTGCCGGCCTTGTTCGGCGTCTTGCTGGCCATCGTGTTCTGGATGTTGGCCGAGGGCGCTCGCGAGGACCTGAAAGGCGTCGAGTCGCAGGTCAATACTGCCCAGCGAACCGCCAGCCGGGTATCCGACAGTGGCGAGACGAGCGACTTGCAGGCCAGCCTCGAGAACGCACAGAGCCAGAAGGCGGCGCTCACCAACCGGCTGAAGACGACAGAGGCCGCCCAGATGATTCGCGCAAAAATTGTCTATGACCTGCGTCAGAAATGCACCGCAACCGGCGCTGCCGTCTGCAGCGTCAGGCTCGCCGACGACACGATCGCAGCCGCCAGATCCGCTACCGGCCCGAACCCTCAGGGCAGCACCGCACCGACGCCTGGCGGCGCCGGCGAAGACAAACTGAAATTGATCGACCTCGGAATCCAGAAGGCTCGCGCCATCATCAGCGGCTCATTTCAGAGCGACGAAATCGCCGAATTGGGCAAGCGGCTGCATGAGGATCCGGACGCGTACTGGCGCATCAACGGCATCGTCGTTCGCGGGTCGACATTTGAATTCGATGTGGAGCGACACATCATCACCGCGCCATTGGGCGGATCCTGAGATGGCAACGACGCTTGATCCTGCGACCACCCTGCAAGCCATCGATCCGATTGCAACGGACGGCATCGCCGGCGGCGCATGGCGACGAATCGTCCTGCTCGTGCTCATCGGCTTGCTCGCGAGCACCATCGGTGCCTGGCTCGGGTACCAGCGACACGTCAGCCCACCGGCGGGCACAGGCATCAATTCGCCAGCGGCAACAACCACCCGACCGATCGGCCCTGCGGTCGACTGGCTGACCCGAGGCTTGAGCGCAAACGAGGAAATCGTCGTCGACTCGGCGCCGACCGGCCGCCCTTCCGGATTGCAATGGCCGATGTGGGAATTCCGTCTGCGCCAGCCGATTCCTCCGCGAGATCCATCGCTGACGCCGCCCACTTGGCGGCTGATCGGATCAGCGCTCAGCGGGGGGAAATGGGCGGTTATCGTGCTTCGCCTAGGCAGCACGACACCCGAATATTTCAACGTCGGACAGGAGTTGCCCGGCGGCTATCGCATCGAATCCATCAGTGACGAGGACGTCACGCTTGCTCAGGGCAAGCGATTGATGGTGCTCTCTTACATAGGGTCTAGATGAATTCCAGTTCCCGTGCGCGCTTTGTCGCACCGTTCGCGCTTTCCGCACTGCTCGTGGCATGCTCCACCCCTCCGCGGAGCCTGCCCGGCCCGGTGGACTATCCGCGCAGCCCGGCCCCTTCCGGACTGAGCATCGGAAACAGCGCCAGTTCCCCGCGTCCGACCGAAACCGTCGTCAGCGATTTGCCTCCGTCGCCGATCAGCGAGCAGACGCGGACCCCTGAGAGGCCGTCAGTCACTCCGGCCAACGCAGGTGACGAAGTCTCGATGGCGATCGAGCAGACACCGCTGCCGATGTTCATCCAGATTCTGTTCGGCAGCGTCCTCAAAGTGCCGTATTCGATGGATCAGACCATCAATGCGCGTACCGATATCGTCACATTCAAGACCTCGCAGCCGATCTCGCGCGCCAAGATGCAGGAGGTGGCCGTCAATCTGTTGCGCAGCTATCAGCTGGCGGTGCTGGACCTGGGCGGCGTGATCCGGATCGTCCCGGAGAGCGCACAAGCCGGCGCAGCGCCACCGATTTTGCGCCGCGGCAAGACCTTGCCGGACACACCGGAGTCGCTGCGGCAGGTTTTCCATCACGTCGAAGTCGATGTCGTGAAAGCCAGCGACATTAGCCAGTGGCTGCGCCAGATCCTCGGCACACGGGTCAACGTCGTCGACGATGCTGCCCGAAACGGCTTTCTGCTGTCCGGCACGCAAGCCGACCTTCGGCTCGCACTCGACCTGATCAGGACACTCGATCAGCCGCGCATGCGCGGGCGAGTCGCCAAGCGGATCACACCGGCGTTCATGAACCCAAACGAACTCAGCGCGCGCCTCAACGACGTGTTGACAGCGCAGGGTTATGGGGTTGCCGTCGGTCAGCTGACCAGCGTTCCGGTCCTGATCATTCCGGTCAACGCGATCGGCAGCATCATCGTGTTCACGACCACGGAAGAGGTCATGGATCAGGTGATCCGTTGGGCCCGGGAGCTCGATCGCCCCTTGTCGGCACAAACGCAGAATGGCATTTACACCTACGCCGTCAAATATGCCGACGCCCAGGAACTGGCCAAGACCCTGGGTGAAATCCTGACCGGCAACGTCGGCAGCTCAGCGGTGGCCCAGCCGGCAGCCGCGGCCGGCCAGGGGCCGGGTGGCGCAGTCAGCGCAGCCGCGCCGGCCCGGGCCTCAGGCTCGAACAGCCGCGTCGTTGTCAACAGTCCGACCAATACACTGATCAGCCGCGGCACCTCGCCGGAGGAATATCAGCAGATCATGGCGCTGATGCGCGAACTCGATCGACCGGTCAAATCGGCCATGATCGAAGTCGTCGTTGCGGAATTGCGCCTCGGTGGCAGCAAGGCACTGGGCATCGAGTGGAACATAAATCCGCAAACCAGCAGCCGCGGGACGATCGTCGGCGGGACCCTGGGGCGGCTGGGCGTTGGCTCCGGCGGCTTGACCCTCGGGTTTGCCAATAGCGCCGGTCAGGTCGTCGGCATCCTCAATACGCTGGCCAGCAACAATCAGGCGCGCATTCTCTCCAATCCCAAAGTAATGGCCCGCAACGGCGAAACGGCTTCAATTCAGGTTGGTCAAGAGGTACCAGTCGTCAGCAGCCAGCAGTCCAGTGGCCTGGGCGGTGGACTGTTCGGCAGCACTTCGGGCATCTTGCAGACCATTCAGTACCGCTCGACCGGTGTCATCCTGAAGGTTCGGCCAGTCATCAACTCGGGTAACCGGCTCGATCTCGAGGTGTCGCAGGAAGTCAGCTCTGCAGCAGAAACCCGTACCGGCGTTACAGCTTCACCAACCATCTCGACCCGCCGCATCGACACCAAACTGTCACTGCGCGACGGGTCGACCGTCCTTCTCGGCGGACTGATTTCGCGCAACGAAAGCGATGCCAACACCGGCATCCCATACCTGAAGGACATTCCCGGGCTCGGCGCCTTGTTCAGATCGCAAAGCGAAGGCAACGACCAAACCGAACTGCTGATCATGATCACGCCGTATGTGATCAGCGACGACTTCGAGTCCGAGGCGATCACCGATGCGATCCTCAAGACGTTCGGCGACTGGGCTCAGGATATTCGTCCCGCTCGGGTGCTGCCGCTGCCCGGTACCACAGCGCCACCGTTGAGAACGCCGATGGCGCCAGCAGCGGTCGATTCGGCTCCTCGGCCAGGCACTGTTGCAGCCCCGCCGATGGGCAAAGCGGACAGCCCTGTTCAAGGCCAGTCGCCGCTGTTGCCAAACCCTGTTGCGCCACGGCAGGATTCCGCGGCACCAATGCCCGGCAACGCGCCGCCGCCCACTCCGCTGACGGTTGCACCTTCTTCGCCGGCAGCTGCTGCGGCGGCCGCAGCTGCAGCAGCGGACACCGAGCCGAAAATGAAGGTCGATCAGGGGGTGACGGTGAGCCGCCCGCAGGCAGCGCCCGCGATGGCGCCAGCCGCTGAATCACCACCCAAGCCGGCGACGGGTGCACCATCGACGCCCACGCCGTCAGCCACCAATCCCAACGCTGGCAAGCAGCCCGCCCAGACCGGCAAACCGGTCAACGATCCTCAAGTAAAAAGGGAAATCGAAGAGTTGTTGAAGAAGCAGCTGCCTCGATGATCGACCAGGCAATCGTTCACGCCTGTTGATCATCCAGTGGGCTTTCGTCTGCACCATTTGCCTCGTCGAATGAACAGCTTCCTTTTCAGCTTCCTGGTTTCACTGATCGGCACCGCGCTGGTAATCAAATCGGCGGGCCGATACGCAGCCGACAGCGACCTCAGCGGGCCGCAGAAATTTCACAGCCATCCGGTGCCTCGGATCGGCGGTGTTGCGTTACTGGTCGCGCTCGTTGCAGGTGTCGGGCTGATCCAGGTCGGGCATTCGACCGAGCCTGCCGTGTTGTGGCTGCTGCTGCTGTGCGCCCTCCCCGCCTTCATCGGAGGCCTGGCCGAAGACCTGACCAAACGCGTCTCGCCGGCCCGGCGGCTTGTCTTCACCGCCGTCTCGGCAGCGCTGGGCATCTGGCTGCTGGGGGGCATCATCTACCGGGTTGACCTGCCCGGAATCGATTTCCTTCTGACGTTCACACCCATCGCAATGGTGGCTACCGTCTTCACGGTGGTTGGTATCGCGAACGCGGTCAACATCATCGATGGCTTCAATGGTCTGGCGTCGATGTGCGTGATGATGATGCTTGCCGCGCTGGCCTACGTGGCGTTTCAGGTCGGCGACACGTTTGTCGGCACCGCAGCTTTGCTGACGATCGGCGCCGTGCTCGGCTTCTTCGTCTGGAATTTCCCGGCCGGGCTGATCTTCCTCGGCGATGGTGGCGCTTATCTGCTGGGTTTTCTGGTGGCCGAGTTGAGTGTGCTGCTACTGGCACGCAACCCATTGGTCTCTGGCTTGTTCCCGCTGCTGCTGTGCGCCTACCCGATCTTCGAGACGGTTTTTTCGATCTACCGAAAGAAATACCTGCGCGGAATGTCACCCGGCATCCCGGACGGCATTCATCTGCACATGCTGGTCTACAAGCGCCTGATGCGCTGGACACTGAATGGCACTGGACGTCAGAAAACCACGCGCAATTCGATGACCTCGCCTTACCTCTGGATCCTGTGCATGTTCTCGGTGATTCCGGCCGTCCTGTACTGGAACAATACCTTGGCGCTGGGTGGCTTCTGTCTGCTGTTCATGGTGTCGTACGTGTTGTTGTACTGGAGCATCGTGCGCTTCAAGGTGCCGAAGTGGCTGGTGGTGCGGCGGTGAGGATTGGCTCCGGCGCACGGGCGAATCGCGGCTGAAGCCGCTCCTACCGAAATGCGAACGCGCGGGTCTTTGTAGAAGCGGTTTCAGCCGCGATTTCGTACCTACCACCCCGTCCTACAATCACACCCCCAGCCCGCAGCGGCCTCCGCGCAGTTCGATTCCATGGACATTCCAGCCCCAGACGACAACCAGCTGATCGCCGAACGCCGCGAGAAACTGAAGGCGGTCCGCGAGCGCGGGATCGCCTTTCCCAACGATTTCAAGCCGACCCATCACGCGCTCGATCTGCTGCAACGCCACGGGTCGCAAGACAACTCGGAGCTCGAGCCGCAGGCGATTTCGGTCAGCTTGGGCGGCCGGATGATGCTCAAGCGGGTGATGGGCAAGGCCAGCTTCTGCACGCTGCAGGACGGCAGTGGGCGGATCCAGCTGTTCATCACGCGCGACGCGCTCGGCGATGCGGACTACGAACGCTTCAAACACCTCGACCTGGGCGACATCCTCGGCGCGAGCGGAACTCTTTTCAAGACCAAGACC
>JBBRID010000042.1:0-14420 GCA_038221635.1 Burkholderiales bacterium | reverse complement strand
TGGTGCGACGAGCCGTGGTGGGCCGCCGCGCGCAGCAGCGACACCCGGTAGCCCAGGCCTTGATGCTTCATCAGCGGGTCGATCCACTCGGCCGGATCCGCGGCCCCTGCCGCTCTGTGTTCGGGCCGCACGATGAGGTAGAAGCCGTGCCGTGGACTGGCTAGCTTGCGCTTGGCGACGGCACGCGTGAGCGCCGGTGCCAGGGCACTGAGGGCGATACCGGACGCGACCGCGTCATCGCGACTGAACCAGCCCCGCCCTGCGGCGAGACGGTTGTCGATGAAGGTGTCCAGGGCGGCCATGTTGGAGCATATGCGAATTCAGGCTCAATGTGATCTGTTTTGCATACGAAAGCGCAGCGAAACATAGGCCCCGCTTGCAAGAACTGCGGCCGATTCCCGCGCCGAACTCGCGAGCACCCGCGGGACTATTGGCTCGCACCGACCGACGATGACATTGATCGAAAACTCATCGCGCGGGTGCGGCGTGATCGCCCCTACGCTTCAGCAAAGCCCGGCACCACGACTCGCATGAATCGCCTCTCATCCACCTCCCACGGCGCTGCCGAGCAGGCTCGCCTGTTCGTGCGCTTGCCGACGGTCATACAGGCGACCGGCCCCGGGAGATCGACCATCTACCGGTTGGTGGCCAGCGGCGCGTTTCCGCGTCCGGTGCACTTGGGACCGCGCGCGATCGCCTGGCGCTGGTCCGACCTCGAACAGTGGAGCGCTACGCGCGCCGCAGACCATCATTGACTGCGGGGCCCCGCTCGCGCGCACGGCGGCGGGTCAAGAGCGGGTGCAGCCCGGCGCCAGCGCACCCTTGACGCGGCGCGCTTGGCGCCGACGCTTGGCGGTCGGGCTGGCGGCTTTTGAGCAGCCAGCCCCCGAGCCCGTCCGGCGGCGAGGACACCCTCTCGTCGGACTGGCCTGCCGTTCCATTTCAGGTCCCGTGCGCGTAGGCGTCAACCTGGGGGCCGGCGAACGCGTCATGCCCGGAAGCTCCCTCTGCGCAGCCGATCGCGCCATCGCGGCGCGCACCGCCGGCATCTCGCGCACGTAGCGCACGATCGCGCTGCTGAGGTCACGGTCCGAAGGCTCCGGCGAAGCCGCCAGCGCCTGGGCGATCCGAACCCAGGCCGCTCCGACGCGTCGGTGGCTTGGCGACATGCGGATGAACCTGGCCAGTTCGAGCGGGGTCAGCCCATGGCGCTTCTGGTTCTCGGCGACCTGTGCATAGCGATCGGCAGGCAGGTCGCGCACGACGACAGGAACCTCAAGACGCCCGGCACGAATCGCAGCGCGCAACCGCTTGGCGCCGAAGTGGACACGGCGCCGGCCATCAGCATCGGCGAGATGTACGACGAGGGGTTGCAGGACGCCGCGCTGTTGAATGTCCGCAGCGAGTTCAGCGAGCGAGTCCAAGGGGGAACTCGGTGCGCGGGTTGTTTCGGATCTTCGTAGAGCATCGACACGGCCACCAGCATCGGTCTGCCGTTGTGGCCACCCAGCTTGGCTGAAGCGGCTGAGATCGCTCCCGCGTCGGGCTTCGGTACGTGGGCGCATTGGAAGCGATGTGCAGGGGGGCACTCGAGTTCGTGCATCTCGAATGTCGGTCGCCCCTCGGCACGCTCCGGCGTTCGAGGGGCCAATCCGAAAGGGCGCCACCGTGGAGAAAAAATTCTGCGGCGCAGTTGTCGCCTTTGCCGGCTGAAATCCGATTTAATGATCAAGGCCTGACGAGAACAATTGCGGCTTTTCGCAGCATCCCGTTCCGAGACGGCGCGTCCCCTTCCCGATCACTCGCCAAGGAATCGAACGGATGTACCCCTCAACCCGCCGCGTGCAACGACGCGAATTCAAGGACTACCCCCCGGTGTTCATGCTGTTGAGCAACCTCGACATCATCGATGACGCGACGCGGCGGGACTTCGCCTGCCTGATCGGTCAGGTCTGGCAGCGGTACAACGCCGCGACAAAAGGCGCCAAGGAGCGCCGCATCACGGCACTCTTCCTCAGTAACGAGCGCAACACCTTCGACGAGTTGCTGTTCGTTGGTTGTGATTTCGTGACGCGCCGGCAACACCACTGCCTGCCGCTCTGGAGCGAACATCCGCTGGCTAGCGGCTGGAGTGCGGCGCAGATGCGCATCGCCTGTATAGAACGGGCTGGACGATCCGTGTTGCATTGGCGGGATCTGGCGCTGGATTCCGGTGCTGGCGGGTTGGAGTTTGAGGCGGCCCCGCCAGCGATCGCGATGCCGACCGACGCGGCGCAGTGAACATTCAGGGCGGAATTTCCGCACGAAATCGGTGAGTTGTCCACCGCGATTGTTTTTTTGGCGACCAATTGCATCACTTAATCAACTTTGGAGACTGAAGAATGCTCATATACAACTACTCTCAGGCCATCAAGATCTGCGCATGCCGAGACCCCTGGAGATCACCCATTCCGCGCCATCCGTGCGCATGCCTCGACTCCGCGCCTTTGCTGGTTAGCCACTCGTTTCTCGGCCGCGTTTGGACTACCGCCCAACCGGCCACCTGACCAACTCTTGAAACTGGAGAAAAACCGTGCCAATAGTCGATGTGAAAAGATTCAGAAGTGCTGCCCAAAGCTTGAACAAGCGTCTCGGCGGGACATTCGCCAAGAGCTCCCTCGATCCAATATTAGATGAACTTGGAACCGCTGAAAAAGTATCCTGCGATGAACTAAAGACAAACCGGCTGAGGGAAATGATATTCGACATTCCATACGATAAGCAAATCAAATATACAGCAGCGCTCGCGGTACTTGAACAAGCTGGGTTCGTCATCGGCGCTCGGCCCACCAGTCCGTCAGTGCAATTCAGCGATTTTGGCATGTGCCCTACCGAATACATGGGCCTGCGAAAGCTGCGGGATAGGACAATGAGGGAAAAGGTGAAACTTGACACAGGTTCGCTTCATCTCGTGTTTTGGTTCAAATTCAAGAGCAGCAATGGTAATATAGAATCCTTGAAGAACGTTTGGGTTAGGGAGGAAGTAAGATTCCTTCAAGCACCATCTTCACCGCCTTTCACCGATGCGATGGGAAATACAATGCATTTCACCATGGGCGAGGGGAAGGACAATCATTTCGGGATGTGTAAAGACGATCATTCGATCAAAGCACTGAAACTCGCTTGCCGATGGCCTCTGCAAGCAGGACAGGTCGTTGCACAGCAATGGTACCAATATAGTCATGATTTCAAACCTGGGCAAGGCGGCATATGGCATAACATTCCAGGTGCCGCCTTCTTGCTTACCAAAGGTGTTCGTAAATCTCGTGGTGAATGGGTATATTTTTTCCATAAGAAAAACTGGGCCCCCCACAACCAAAAATCATACCATTTTGAAGCCGAGTTTCCAATCGGAGATGCACCAGAGTTGGCACCACTACCCGGGCAGAACTTCATGAAA
The DNA here is from genome assembly GCA_038221635.1 of Burkholderiales bacterium. GTDB lineage: Bacteria > Pseudomonadota > Gammaproteobacteria > Burkholderiales > Burkholderiaceae_C > Ideonella_A. The sequence continues at coordinate 10,981 of JBBRID010000042.1, read as the reverse complement.
ACAAGCTTCAAAAAAGATGAATTAACGAAGTATGGACGCCGAATCAGACTTTCGTGAACCGGGCTTGGTGGTCACGGACTCGGGACCTTGGCAGTTTCTTGACTTGGTTGCTGTCACCCTGCAGGTGAGTAAGTATCCTGTGGGGTTTGACGCTGTGGTACGGCTCATTCACCAGAGCGAGCCCTGTCAAAGCTGCGGCGAATCCGGCATCACCGCGTCACCCTGAACGGCAGCGACCCGGTGGCAGGGCTGTCGCCATTGATCAAGAGCAGAGCCAGATCCTGGCAGCCTTGACCATCAGAAAACCGACGCTCAGCACCCAGTTGACCCTTTTGTAGTGGAGCGTCTTGAGGACGCCACTATTGCTCCACCTCCAGGATTGGATAAAGCCGGGGCCTGGGTGCAACGTGGAATCAAGTTGGATGCAACGATGGTGCCCGCGCCAAGATATGGGACTTATGGCCAGGGTACAAATTCAGCGTTGGCCGAGGGTCATCGGAAAATCGCAGAGTCGAGGGAAAAAGACATCGATACCTGGCGCAAGTTCCTGGAAAAGGCCGGTGAACTTCGCGGACGGCACGATGCGCCTATACCCATACCCACGGTAAAAGGGCTGGACGTTACCTTTCGCTGATGTTTCGGCGGCCGCTCCTGCCCAACCAGCCGACCAGTGCGCTGTTCGAGCGTTTCAGCGTCCACTCACCTGGTCGGCGAAGGGCCCAGCCAATTTCATGGCCTTCAAGTCAGTCGAAATAGACGGCTCAAGGCTTGGGGGGTAGTGCCAATCGGGTCGTGTCGACCCGGTCGACCTGACTTGATGTTGCCAGCGCCGCCAGGTCTCGTTGCGCCTCCATCGTCAGCGGCGAATCCGGCCCCGTGGTCGCCACCAGGTGTTCGACCGCAGCGGCAAAGGATGCCCGAGCTTGGTCGACCTCGCCGAGCTTGATCTGTGTTCGGCCTCGCACAAGGATGGCCTGGCCAACCTGGAGGCTGTGTGCAAACCCCTGGCTTCGCTGGCGGGCGTCGTCTTCGGCTGCCAGGCTGGCGGCCAATGCCGTCTCCAGGTTGGCAGCGATTGGCCGGGGGAGGGCACACCGATCAGCGCCAGGGAGTGCCTCGCATCGGCCGCCGCCTCTTCAAGGCGGCCTGCCCGGCGCAAGACGATGCTGCGGCGCGTCAGACAGTAGGCCGAGGCCTGCCGCTGGGCCTTTTGTTCACTGGCACCCGCACCCGGAATCTCGGTGTACCTCGCCATCGCTCGATCCAGCGCAGGCAGATCCTCGCGCAGGCTGGCCGCGAGGCAGTCCACGCGCAGCCGCTTGTCCGAGTCGACCGCCGCCAGAGAGCGCTCCGACTTTGGCAGGGCACGGTCAAGGAGCGCCAGTGCTTTCCTTTCTTCAGTCAATTCGACATACATGGTGGCCAGCATCAATTGCATGCGCAGTCTGAGCGCCGGGGCGTCGGCAAACTGCGCTTCAAGCAAGGCGTCGGCCTGATCCAGCAGGCCGACGCTGGAGGTGGGCCGCCGCGACCCCTCGGTCAGCACGTTTCCGATGAATTCATTGGCCGCCTCTGCATAGGTCAGCTCGCGCAGCGCCTGGTCTCGTTCCCTGGCGGCGACCAGCGACTGCTGGTGGGCATTGCGTGCCTGGATCGCCGTGCCGATCACGCCCGCCAACATCGTCAGCAGCGAGACTGCCACGCCGAGCGCCGCGGTGCGATGGCGTCGGAAGAATTTTGCGGCGCGATAGCTCCATGCATCGACCCGCACACTGATCGGCTGGTGGGCAAGGTGCCGGCGCAGGTCTTCGGCCAGGGCGTCTACCGAGGCATAGCGTTCAGCGGGCAGCTTGCGCAGCGTCTTGGCCAGGATGTTGTCGAGGTCGCCGGCCAGCTGTTTTCCGAGTTTGGCCAGGGTGGAGGATCGCTTTGCGGCGATGGCGTCGTTGTCTGGCCGGCCGCCTGACGGGTGCTCGCTTCGGGTATCAAACCGCGAGAGTCGAGCGGGATCCTGCTCCACCACCGCTTGCAGCATGCGCGATGGTGAACCCCTGCCACAGGGCGTCGGATGCCGGCCGCCGAGCAATTTGAACAGGACGACACCGAGGGCGTAGACATCCGTTGCGGTTGTCACCTCGCCCCCCAAGAACTGCTCAGGTGCGGCGTATTCGGGTGTCAATGCGCGCCCGCCTTCACGAGTCAACTCGGTCGCGCCGTCGGCTTCGCTGTCCGCATCGATCAACTTGGCAATGCCGAAATCGAGCAGCTTGACCCGCCCTTCGGCCGTCACGAACACATTGGTCGGCTTCAGGTCTCTGTGCACAACCAGGTGCCGGTGGGCGTGGCTGACGGCGGACAAGACATCGAGGAAAAGACGCAGGCGCGCACCGGTATCGAGCGCAAGACGATCGCAGTGGACGTCGATGGCTTCACCCTCGACGAGTTCCAGCACCATGAAAGGCTGGCCAGCGGGTGTCAAGCCTGCATCCAGCAGCCCGGCAATATTCGGATGGATCAGGCGCGCCAGGATCGCGCCTTCGCGCCGGAATCGCTCGGCTGCGGCATGGCCCAACAAGGACATGTGCAGCAGCTTGACGGCCACTTCGCCCTCGTGCCGGCCGTCGTTGCGCCTGGCCCGCCAGACGCTGCCCGAGCCGCCTTGTCCGAGTGGCGAACTGAGCACATAGGCGCCGACTTCGAGGCCGGCCAGGCCGTGTTCGAGATCGACTGACGATGCGGCGCTTCCCGCGAGAAAACCCTTGTGCTGCAAGGATGTCTGATGCGCCAGCAACCGGGTCAGTTCATCCGCCAATGACGAATCGCTGCTCGCAAGCTCGGCCAGCCGCTCCGAACGAGCGACGCCATCGAGCAGCAGCAACTCGTCGATCCGGGGGCTCAGCAGCTTCCAGCGATCAGGGTCGGGCAGCAACATAGGCACCGATTCTGCCCAATCGCTTCCGGTTCGTCAGGGCCGTGTTGACAGACGCTCACCGGTGCTGAGCGACTCAGCGGTCCGCCAGCGAATGAAACAGCATCAGCCGAGCCTTTTCCCATCGGCGCTGCGCCGTCCGCTCGGAAACGCCTTGCATCTGCGCCACCTCGGCCAGGTTGAAGCCGCAGAAGTATTTCAGATCGACCACGCTGGCCAGTTCCGGCTCCAGCAGCGCGAGTTGGTCCAGGGCTTCGCCGAGTGCGCCCAGCAGCGCCGGCTCCTCACAGTCTTCCGCGATCTGGGTGTCAAGGACGGTGATGTCGAATCCGACGCCGCGCTTGAGCGCCTGGCGTTCGCGAACACGGTCGATCACCAAACCGCGCATCGCGCGGCCGGCGTAGGCCAGAAACCGGTTCTGGTCGGGAAAGGCCAGGGCGTCGCGCTGGGATATCACCAGAAAAGCCTCGTGTATCAGCGTAGTCGCACTGACGGGGGGGTGGTCTCCCTGACGGCGCACCTCGCGACGGGCCAGCCGGTGCAACTCCTCGTACAGGCTGCTGAACAGCTCATGATGAGCGACGGGCGTCGCGGCTGATGCCGTGCCGCAAAGCGGCGAAGATCGCCCGGGCAGTTTCGATTTTTCCGCAGACATGGCGCGATTGTGCCGCTGCGCCTGTTGCGTCGTGCTGCAGGGGTCGGTTCGTTTGAATTGAAGAGCGACGGCGAGCGCGAGGCGATCGAGGCCGCCGCCGTCGGTCAGCGCATAGGCCTTGTCGCGCGGCTTCGCTTTGTCGATAGTGATCGGCTTGAGCAGGTAGTTGGTGTGGCTCATTTTTCGTCACCTGGCGGAATCCATGGCCCCATGATCGCCCCATTTTTTGTCCCGTTTGGGTTGGCAGTCAAGGCATCAACCGGGAAGTGCCGGACATCAGAAACGAAAAACCCCAGTCGAATCAACGATCTGGGGTCATTCTTGGGACGGCCTGGGAAGGCCTGGAACAGCTTCACATGTGCTCGATCATCACCTGCCCGAACCCCGAACACGACACCTGGGTCGCCCCGTCCATCAGCCGGGCGAAATCGTAGGTGACGTGCTTGCTGCCGATCGCGCGCTCCATCGACGCGAGGATCAGGTCGGCGGCTTCGTTCCAGCGCATGTGGCGCAGCATCATCTCGGCCGAGAGGATTTCCGAACCCGGGTTGACGTAGTCCTTGCCGGCATATTTCGGCGCGGTGCCATGGGTTGCTTCGAAGCAGGCGATCGAATCGGACATGTTCGCGCCGGGCGCTATGCCGATGCCGCCAACCTGCGCAGCCAGCGCGTCGGAGATGTAGTCGCCATTCAGGTTCAGCGTAGCGATCACTGAATATTCGGCTGGCCGCAGCAGAATCTGCTGCAGGAAGGCGTCTGCAATCGAATCCTTGACGATGATCTGCTTGCCGGTCTTCGGGTTCTTGAAGCTGGACCATGGCCCGCCATCGATCAACTCGGCACCGAATTCCTTCTGCGCAAGCTGGTAAGCCCAGTCTCGGAAACCGCCTTCGGTGAACTTCATGATGTTGCCCTTGTGCACGATGGTCACACTGGGCTTGTCGTTGTCGATGGCGTACTGAATGGCCTTGCGCACCAGCCGCTCGGTGCCTTCGCGAGACACCGGCTTGATGCCGATGCCCGAGGTGTTCGGGAACCGGATCTTCTTGACGCCCATCTCTTCCTGTAAAAACTTGATCAGCTTCTTGGCCTTGTCGCTTTCAGCCTCGTATTCGATGCCGGCGTAGATGTCTTCGGAGTTCTCACGGAAGATCACCATGTCGACCTTCTCTGGCTGCTTGACCGGCGACGGCACGCCCTTGAAATATTGCACCGGGCGCAGACATACGTAGAGGTCGAGTTCCTGGCGCAGCGCGACGTTGAGGGATCGGATGCCGCCACCGACCGGCGTCGTCAACGGGCCCTTGATCGACACCACGTAATCACGCAGCGCCGCCAGCGTTTCTTCGGGCAACCAGACATCGGGTCCGTAGACCTTGGTCGCCTTCTCGCCCGCGTAGATCTCCATCCAGTGAATCTTCTTGTTGCCGCCGTAGGCCTTGGCCACTGCGGCGTCGACGACCTTGATCATCACCGGCGTGATGTCCTGCCCGGTGCCGTCGCCTTCGATGAACGGAATGATCGGCTGGTCTGGAACGCTCAACGAAAAGTCTGCGTTGACCGTGATCTTCTCGCCGGCTTCGGGAACTTTGATGTGTTGCGACATGAGGCTTTGTCTCCGCGATATCGCTTCTTCAGGCATATGAAGGAGCGGGCATCCATTTTAGGCGCAGCCTGGTTCGATGACGGGACCGTCGGCGGATCGGGCCCGCGGTGGCGTCAGGCGCAGAAGGCGTCGATTGCAGGCCCGAGCACCTGATGCCAGACCGCCCAGCCGGATCCGGCGGCCAGCAGCGCGCCGGCCAGACGCGTGGCCTGTACCGGTCCGAAGCCTTGCAGAATCCGCCAGGCGCGACGGGCCGTGGGGCGGCTTGGCAAACGCTGCGTCAACGAGATCCACAGGCTCGGCCCCAGCCACAGACTGACGCCAGAGCCGATCGCAAACAAGGCCATCGCGACCGCGCCGTCGGCAGCGGTCGAGCCGAGTGCCGCAGTCAGCAACGCCGCGTGCAGCAAACCACACGGCAATGCAATCCACGCCAGCCCGGCCGCGGCGGCTTGCCACCAGCTGGAGCGCCGGGGATGGCCGGCCGAGACCGGAATCGGCGCGCCAGAGCCACCGCTGACGTGGCCTGTGGTGTAGCGTGGCGCATTGATCACCGCCCAAACCAATGCCGGCTGCAACGCGGGCGGGCGCGGCTGAATGCCCTGCTGAGCCGGCGCAATCTGCTGCGGCCCGGACAGCCAGGACGGTGCCCGACCCTGCCAAGCCATCCACATCCCCAGCGCCAGAGCCGCCAGGTGCAGCATCAACCACCAGGGACGAAGCCAAGCCAGTTCGCGCCCCCATTCGCCGAGCAGCGTGACGCTGCTCGCGACGACCGCACCGGCAGCCGAGTAAGCAACGAGTCGACCGATCTGCCAGGCCAGCAACGCCTGCTGCGGCCGCGAGCCGCCACATCGGCTTGTCAACGCAGCGCAGGCCCCTCCGCACATCGCCAGGCAATGCGGGCCGCCGATCAGCCCCATCAGCAGCGCGCTGGCCCACAAGGTCGGCGTCATGTCGAATCCACCCAGCGCACCGACTGGAACGCGCAAGTCGCATCCATCAGACGATCCTCGAGAATTGCACACGCTTGCGATCGGCTTGCGCGTATCGGTCGAACACCATCGCAATCGCACGTACAACGAGCCACCCCTTGTCGGTGACCGCTATCGAATGGTTGCCGACTTTGACCAGTCCCAGCAGTTGCAACGGGATCAGCGCTTGCATTTCATGGGCGAAATGAGCCGGCATGTCGACGAGGTGAGCCTGCGATATCTGTTCGAAATCCACCCTGCCCTGGCACATCAGCGCCATGATCACTGCGCGCCGCAAAACGTCGTCGCGACTGAGGCTGAGGCCGCGCACGACCGGGAACAGTCCCTGACCGAGCGCGTCGTAGTACTCGCCCAGAATCTTTGTGTTCTGGCTGTAGTTGGCGCCGATGCTGCCGATGGCCGAGACACCAAGACCGATCAGGTCGCCGTCGGGATGGGTACTGTAGCCTTGAAAATTGCGATGCAACAGGCCCTGTCTCTTGGCAACCGCCAGGCTGTCTTCAGGCAGCGCAAAATGGTCCATGCCAATGTGCACGTAGCCCGCTGCGGTAAACGATTGAATTGCACTGGCCAGCATGCGGATTCGCACGTCGGGCGCAGGCAATTGATCGCCGTCGATCCGACGTTGCGCCTTGAACCGTTGCGGCAGATGGGCATAGCCGTACAGCGCGATCCGCTCAGGCCGCATCGCGATCACGCTGGCAATGGTTCTCTCGACCGACGCGATCGTCTGCATCGGCAAGCCGTAGATCAGGTCGAAGTTGGTCGACACCATGCCCAGTGATCGCGCCTCGTCGAGCAGGCTCTGGACCATCGCGGGGCTCTGCTCGCGGTGCACCGCGCGCTGAACCTGCGGATCGAAATCCTGAACGCCCAGGCTGATGCGGTTGAAGCCCAGCGCAGCCAGCCTGCGCAGCCTCTGCGCATCGACGCCGCGGGGATCGATCTCGATCGACACCTCGGCATTCGGCAGCAGCGTGAAGGCGTCCCGCAGCTGCAGCATCAGATGCTGCAACTCTTGGTCGGAAAAGAAGGTCGGCGTCCCGCCACCCAGGTGCATTTGCGCCACTGGCAGACCACGTCCCAATTGATCGACGTGCAGCTCGATCTCCTTGGACAGCGCCTGCAGATAGGGTGCGGCACGGTCGTGATGTTTGGTCACGATCTTGTTGCACGCACAGTAGTAGCAGACCGATTCACAAAACGGCACATGCACGTAGATCGATAGCGGCGCCACGCTGCCGGCCGGCGGCATGCCATGGGCGCGTGTCCACAGTGCGCGTCGATAGACGGACTCCGTGAATGCCTCGACGAAACGATCGGCAGTGGGATAGGACGTATAACGTGGCCCGGCCTGGTCCATCTTGCGCAGCATGTCGGCGTCGGGCGCCGACTCGCTTGGCGACAGTTCGACAAATGGATCGATCACTCTCATTGGATGGGACTGTGGCTTCGGAATCGATTGACCGACTTGACCTGAATCAATCGATGTAAAAGCCCTGAATCCGCGCTACGGATGCGCACGGCGAACCATGGCACTCGACGGATCGGCCACATCGTCGATAATGGACGATGATGCAATCCGTCATTCAAGTACGCGCCGACACGGTGAAAGCAGCGTGTTCGAACTGCAACCTGCGGGAGTTGTGCCTGCCATTGGGTCTTTCGGCCAACGAGCTCGACGAGCTTGATCAGTTGGTCGAAGTGCGGCGCGCCGTACCGCGGGGCGAAGCCTTGTTTCGAGCGGGTGATGCGTTTGCATCCCTTTACGCGGTGCGCACCGGATTCTTCAAGACCTCGGTCAGTTCCGAGGATGGCCGCGAACAGGTGACCGGCTTTCAGATGGCTGGCGAACTGCTCGGCCTGGACGGCATCAGCCTCGATCGCCACGCCTGTGACGCCATCGCACTCGAGGATTCGCAGGTCTGCGTGATTCCGTTCCAGGATCTCGAAGAGCTGGCCATCAAATTTACCGAGTTGCAGCGCCAGTTTCACAAGATCATGAGCCGCGAGATCGTTCGCGATCAGGGCGTGATGCTGCTGCTGGGCAGCATGCGTGCCGAGGAACGACTCGCCGCGTTCCTGCTCAACCTGACGCAGCGATTGCATGCCCGCGGGTTCTCTGCCAGTTCTCTGGTGCTGCGGATGACGCGCAACGAAATCGGCAGCTATCTCGGCCTGAAGCTCGAAACGGTCAGCCGCAGCTTCTCGAAATTTCACGAAGACGGCCTGCTCGATGTCAAGCAGCGGCAGATCCGCGTGCTTGACGAAGAGGGGCTGCGCCAGATCGTCAACAGCAGCACCTGCTGACCAGACTGATCGCTTGGCCCGCTGCGGTCGGCTTCTCACGGCTCGATGCGAAAAAACGACTCCGCCGGCCCGGCATCACCTCGAGCCGGTCGATCCGTCGGGGCAGGTGCACTCCGCAACATCATCGCAGTCAGCCAGCTCGACAGGCTCATCAAGGCCCAGATGATCAAGAAGGTGACGCTGTACGTTGCCGACAGCGAAAGGCCGAGGGCCGGACCGCCGAACCAGCGCAGGTCGTGCGGATCAACGACCACGAACAGCAAAGCCTCCAGCATGCCGGCGACCAGAAAGGCCGGCCACAGCACCGTCATCGTCAACTGCCGGATGGCGCTAGGGACGCTTGACATCTTGCGTACCGGCTCGGGCAGTGGCGCTGTGATTGCGCCCGCGCAGGGCGGGTGCCAGCGGATCATTCGGATCGCGCGGCGCGGCAGCTTCGTCGCTGGCGTGGCCGATCACGCGCCCACTGCCCGCATCGATGATCACCGGGTCAATGTGACGCCAGGCAATCACCGCAGTCAGCAAGCTCGCGATCACGACCGACAGCGGGCCGGCGATTACCACCCAGACCATCGGTACACGCCACCACCTCGGTGACGGTGGCTCGGCGCTCGAGGCCGTCAGGACCGACAGCCCAGAAGCAATGGCAGGCGTCGTCGCCAGCGGTGCAGACACGAAGCTCATGGCATCTCCTCGGGTTTGGCAGGCGTCAAACGAGCGCCGGTCCGGTTGTTGGCCATCGAGGCGGGGTCTCTCATCGTGGCACCACGAAGGTGGAATCCTCGATCACGCTGATCCCGCGGCCAGCCGCGTCGACCGAACTGATTTCGAACTGCATCGGATGTGCCCCGGCGCCCAGGCCAGCGGCGGCGGCCGGCGGAAGCCGCACATTCAGAACGACCCAACGCGCCTCCGCGGCTCCAACCTCGATCGGCTGCAGCACATCCGGCGACAGCCCGATGCCGGGCTGGCCGCTGACGCCGATCAGATAGCGCTGCGGCTGCTCGGTCGAATTCATCAATTGCAGGCGGTAGACGTTTTCGAGTTGACCATCGCCGACTTCACGTGCCAATGCACCACGGTCACGGATTACGTCGACACGGAAGGGCTTGCGCAGCGCCAGGCTGGAGACGAACGCGGTCGAGATCAGCAGCAGGATCACGCTGTAGATAAGCACCCGCGGCCGGAACACGCGGCGCCACACCACCGCCGGGCTCCAGCGGTTTTCCATTCCGTTCTGCGTTGCATAGCGAATCAGGCCGCGCGGGTAACTCATCTTGTCCATCACGCCATTGCAGACGTCGATGCATGCCGCGCAACCGATGCATTCGTACTGCAGCCCGTTGCGGATGTCGATGCCGGTCGGACAGACCTGCACACACAAGCCGCAATCGATGCAATCGCCCTTGCCCGTCGCGGCCAATTGGGCGTGAGGTGTTGAACGGGGCCGCGAGCCGCGTGGTTCGCCACGCTGCGGGTCGTAACTGATGACCAGCGTGTCCCTGTCGAACATCGCGCTCTGGAAACGCGCATACGGGCACATGTATTTGCAGACCTGCTCGCGCATGTAGCCGGCGTTGCCGTAGGTGGCAAAACCGTAGAACAGCACCCAGAACCATTCCCACGGCCCGAACGATAAGCTGACAGCCTCAGCGGCCAGTTCGCGGATCGGCGTGAAATAGCCCACGAAGGTGAAGCCGGTCCACAAGCCGATGCTGATCCATACGAATTGCTTGGCCGCTTTGCGCAGCAGTTTTTCCGCGGACCAGGGCGCCGCGGCGAGCTTCATGCGGGCGATGCGATCGCCTTCGATCCTGCGCTCGACCCACATGAAGATTTCGGTATAGACGGTCTGTGGGCAGGCGAAGCCGCACCACAGCCGGCCGGCCACGGCTGTGAACAGGAACAGGCCATACGCCGACAGGACCAACAGCCCGGTCAGGTAGATGAAGTCCTGCGGATACAGAAGCAGTGGCCCTATGTAGAAACGCCGCGCCGCCAGGTCGAACAACACCGCCGGCCGGTCGTTCCAGGTCAGCCACGGCAGGCCATAGAACAGCAGCTGCGTGAACCAGACCAGCGCCCAGCGCCAACCGGCAAACCAGCCGTGCACCGAGCGCGCGTAGATCGTCGGCTGCTTGGCGTAAAGCGACACGACCTCGGCGGCGGCGTCCTGCACCGGCAAGATCGAGATCGTGCGCGACGCCGGCGTGGTCATTGCGCGGTTGCCACCTTCGTGCGCCGGGACAGTCCCCACACATAGGCGGCAAGCACATGAATCTGCGCCTCGCTGAGCCGGCCGGCCTGTGCCGGCATCACGTTGGTCTTGCCTTCGGTAACGATGCGCGTGATCGCGTCTTCACCCCAACCGTGCAGCCAGATCTTGTCGTTCAAGGTCGGCGCTCCGAGTGCCTGATTGCCTTCCCCGCCGGCCCCGTGACAGGCTGCACAGGCGGTGAATTTGCTGCGCCCGATTTGCGCCGACA
>JBBRID010000041.1:0-14426 GCA_038221635.1 Burkholderiales bacterium | reverse complement strand
CGTCCGTTCTCGATGACCATTCGCAGCAGGTTGCTGATAGCCGGAGACAACGACCGGCCGACCACCGAGACGATCAGTTCTTGCACCTGATCGACATTGCTGAGCGGACTGTTGGCCAACTGCAGAACCTGCGAGTCGCCAGCAACCGCGGCAACCGCCTCGATTTCCTCGACGCTGCGCTGCAGATCGCCGCCGCGAGTCACCTTGAACAATGCCTCGGCGTACGGACGAGCGATGGTTGCGATTTCAGCCATGGCTCAGAGCTCGGTTTTCAGTCGGCTCAACAGCTCGACGTGAACGGCGGCGTTGACCTCGCGGCGCAGGATCTGTTCCGCACCCTTGACCGCGAGCTGCGCAACCTGATCGCGCAAGACTTCGCGAGCCTTGATCGACTCCTGCTCGGCCTCGGACTTGGCTGCAGCGACGATCTTTGCACCCTCCTCGCTGGCACGGGTCTTCGCCTCCTCGACCATGCTGTGCGCCAGGCGTTCGGCGTCAGCGAGCCGTTGCGCGGCGTCGGTTCTCGCTGCCGACAGCTGGGCTTCGACGCGCTCGTTGGCGCCGCTCAATTCGGCCTTGGCCTTGTCAGCGGCCGAGAGCCCTTCGGCGATCTTGGACGCACGCTCGTCGAGTGCCTTGGTGATCGGCGGCCACACGAATTTCATCGTGAACCACACGAGGATCAGGAAGACGATCAACTGGGCGATCAGCGTAGCATTGATGCTCACGTTATTGCCTCTGCAACAAAAGTGGTGATAGCGGCTTCAAACCGCGGCGACTTGCCTGAGCAAGGGCTCGGGGACCGACCGCTTATTTCGGCAGGTTGGCAATCTGAGCCAGGAACGGATTGGCCGTGGCAAACCACAGGGCAATACCGGTACCGATGATGAACGCCGCGTCGATCAGACCGGCCAGCAGGAACATCTTGGTCTGCAGTTCGTTCATCAACTCAGGCTGGCGGGCAGCTGACTCGAGGTATTTGCTGCCCATGACGCCGATGCCGATACAGGCGCCGAGAGCGCCCAGACCGATGATGATTCCAGCGGCAAGCGCGACAAAGCTGATGACTTCCATGATGACTCCTTCTTGGGGTTGTATAAAAAACGGAAAAAATCTGAAACTGGCTACAAGCCAAACCGCCCCTGTCGGGCCGGTTCGCATCCGGTCAATGTGAATCGTGAGCCTGTCCGACGTAAACGAGCGTCAACATCATGAAGATGAAGGCCTGCAAGGTAATGATCAGGATGTGGAAGATTGCCCAGGCCGAGCCGGCAATGATGTGGCCGACGAACAGTGCAATGCCTGTGCCGGTCAGCGCAAAGGCGCCGCCCATCATCGCGATCAACATGAAGATCAACTCGCCAGCATACATGTTGCCGAACAGTCGCATGCCGTGCGAAACGGTCTTGGCGACGAACTCGATCATCTGCATCGCGACATTGACCGGATACAGGAACCACTTGTTACCGAACGGTGCCGTGAACAACTCATGGATCCAGCCACCGGCGCCCTTGATCTTGACGTTGTAGAACAGGCTGACCAGCAATACGCCGATGGACAAGGCCATGGTGATTGACAGATCGGCGGTCGGCACGACGCGCAGGTAAGGCAGGCCCAAGGCCTTCTCGCCGACCAGCGGCAATAGATCGACCGGCAACAGGTCCATCGCGTTGAGCAGGAAGATCCAGATGAAGACCGTCAGTGCCAGTGGCGCGACCAGCTTGCGGCTGTTTGCGTTGTGGATGATGCCCTTGGCCTGGCTGTCGACCATTTCGACCAGCACCTCGACCGCGGCCTGGAAACGGCCCGGCACCCCAGATGTGGCGTTGCGCGCGGCGAGCCACAGCACCCAGCAGCCCAGTGCGCCCAGAACGATCGAAAAGAAGATGGAGTCGAGGTTGATGATCGAAAAGTCGACCACCGACGTCTGGGTGCCATTCTGCAGATGATGCAGATGGTGAATGACATATTCACCTGCGGTGGGTGCGTGGCCTTCGGTTGCCATTCTTGATCCTGAAAACTAGAAATCCTCAACGCCCGCGCCACAGCAGCGCGAACCAATTCACTTTGATGCACACCACCATGGTCAGCAGCAACGCCGGCCAACTGAGCTGTGGCACCACCCGCGAGGCGATCACCAACATCGCGATCGCCGCACCAATTTTCATCATCTCCCACACCATGAACCTGACAGCAGCCGAGACTGCCGACGAAGTCCACCGCGTCATCCCGCGTGCCAGCAAGGCACTCGGGATGACCGTGGCGAGGGCGCCATAAAGTGCAGACCACGCAACCGACGGCTTCCCTGACCAGATCCATGCAACAGCGACGCAGAGCAATCCAACACCCAGCTGCACCCACACCACGCGCCACGGCGAAACCATCTTGAGCTTGTCGCGGAACTGGCGCGCCTCCTGCGCACTCAGAACCTTGAACGGTCGCTCGTCAAACACATCATCAAAAGACATCGAATTCGGGTGAGAAGGCAGGTCGGCGATCACACCAGCGGACCTGCCGCATCGCGTACCGCACAGCCGAGCCCGCTCGCCTGCAGCAAAGCCTCGGAATTATACGTGTAAACCCACCCCACCCCAAAATTGGGATGTTGATGTTTCGTTGCCCCGACAGCGCGTGTGCGCTGACGTGCTGTTGGTCAGAGTGCGGCAAAGGCATGGCAGCGTTCAGCCGGCATAAAAATTGGCGGGCAAGCCTGGTACTTCGACCCGCATGCTCAACAGACAGCCGGCCCAAGGCTGCGCGGCCAATTCTGCCGACGGGCGACCGTGGCTCGCCGTGGTGATGTACAGCGTCTTCAGATCAGCATCGCCGAAGCAGACCATCGTCGGGCATTGCACCGGCAACCGGACCTCGCGCAAGGTCTCGCATGATGGCGACAAGCGCAACAGCCTCGCGCCCTCGAACATCGCAACCCAATAACAACCCTGCGCATCGACCGCAGCTCCGTCGGGGCGCCCGCCGTAACCGTCCAGTGCTTCACCTTCGATGCGCGGCGCAAACTGCGCGAAGCAGCATTGTCCCGACAATGCACCCGACTGCAGATCGACGTCGAAGCAATCGATGCGGTGTGCCTTGGTGTCACTCCAGTACATGGTGCGCCCATCGGGGCTCCAGGCCAGGCCGTTCGACACCGTGATGCCTTTCGCGCGCCGCTCGAGCTCGCCGCCCTCAAGACAGTAAAGCGCCGCCAGCGCCGGCTGTCGAGGCTCGAAGATGGTGCCGACCCAGAAGCGCCCTTGGGGGTCGCATTTGCCGTCGTTGAATCGCTCGACAGCCACGTCGTAAGGCGGATCGACGATCCGTGTCCTGACACCATTGGCAGGATCGAATCGCCAGACGCCGTCGCGCATCGCCAACAGCAGTTCCGGTCCGGTCGTCGGCGCACAGCAGGCGACGTCGGTCTTGAAATCCCAGCGCTGCAACACCGACGTCCGCGGGTCGAGGCAATGCAGTCGATGTCCCGGTATATCGCACCAATAAAGCTTCTGCTCATGCGGGTGCCACATCGGCGATTCGCCGAGCAGGCAAGGTTCGGAAACGGCCAGGCAAATGCCGGGATCCGGCTCACTCATCACAACACGGAAATTTCGATGGACATCGACATCTCGCAACTTTCGCCCGGCTGCAGGCTGCGCAAACCGTGCGCGGTCGGGTCGGCCATGTGGATCGCATTCGGAACATGGCTGCAAGGCGCGATCGTGAACTGGTCGTCGTTGGGATGGCTTTGCAGCACCAGGTACGGTGTACTCGCACGCAACTGCAAGGAAAAACGTTCGTCACGGATCCGGGCCGGTCCGCTCCAGCCCTCGAAGGCATGATCGAAATCAAGGTGCGAGACATCGCCATCGATGCCGGGCTGATTGACCTTGCGGATCGGCAGCCCCGTCACGTCGGCCTCCCAGCGCTGGCCCAGTTCGATGTGCAAACGGCTGCGCGCGCGCTTCGGAAACCGAACCCACGAGCCCAGACCGACCGGCTGTGGCGAGGCATCGGTATTGGTCAGGATGAGCTGAATGCCGAGCGCGTTGGGCGTCAGGTTCACATGCTCAATGGCCTCGAAGGCATACGGCCAGTCGGCATCGGGTTGGTGGCTCAGTCGCATCACCGCATCTTGCGCGGTGTGCGAATCGATGGTCCAGGCCCGGCGCCAGCCAACGCCGTGCATGGCGTGCGGCTCGCCTTCCAGATTCGGCGAAACCGCATGATCCCGGCCCTTGAACCGGAAGCGACCATGGCCGAGGCGATTGGCATAAGGCAGCAGCGGAAAACACGCCGCCTGCCCGACATCGTCGAGCTTGGCCGGGTCAAGTGAACACAGTACTGGCGTGTCGCGATGCCAAAGGCCGGCGACGCTGGCCCCCAGGTCGGCGCGTAGCGCCAAACGCAGGGCACCGGCATGCAGTTCGAATTGGCCGGCAACCCTGTCGTCACGTTTTTGGTCAATGGTCATGGAATCAGCCAAGTTCGGCTTTCAGATAATGGGCGCCCGCAATCGGGTTGAAGTAATAGGGCGGAATTTCGTCGAATCCGAACGAGGCGTACAGCCCGCGCGCAGATTCCATTTCGTCGAGCGTATCCAGCAGCACCGAAGAATAGCCTGCGCGCGTGGCATCGTCGATCAAGGCTTGCACCAGCAGCCGCCCGATCCCGAAGCCCCGAAACGCCGGACGCACGTACAGGCGCTTCATTTCGCAGGCGTTCGGGTAGTCACAATCCGGCAGCGCCCGGAAAGCCCCGCAGCCGGCGACGGCGCCATCGATGATGGCCAGCAGCAATTGACCGCGAGGCGGGCCGTAATCGCCAGGCAGCGCCGCCAGCTCGGCGTCAAAATCCTGAAAACACAGGTCCACTGCGAGGCTGCCGGCATATTCGCGAAACACGGTGCCGCACTCGTCGAGCAGTTCAGCACTTGCAGGGTAAATCAGATCGATCTGCGGCCGCTTCGATCCGTCCGCCGCGGGAGGATACGGGGATTCAGCCGCCTGCATGCACCACCCCTGGTCGAGGCATGTCGATCGATGGAGCCGTTCGGTTCGCCATGGCTCGGACGATAACGGGAGCGTGGCCGTCTGCACAAGCCTGCGAACCCGGTCCCGTTGTGGTGCAAACCGGCGGGCTCGCCTCACTTGAAACGTGCGGCTTGCTCCGGCCGTGGGTTCCGTGGCACCCACGAGGTGCCTGGCGTTCAGCTTCCGGTACCATTGCGGCGCGCGGCGCATGGGCTTGATGGTCAGGCGTTCGTTTCTGCGTTGCGCTCATTCGGCCCATGGCCGCATTGTGCGTCGTCGATTCGCGCCGCCGCCCCTGATTTTCCTGCGTTCCTTCTGCGCCGATTTCGAAGATGCACGTTTCAATGCCCGCTGTCCGCCATGCCGTTGCCCGTTTGTTGCTGCTGACCGTCGGAGCGTTTCATTTCGCCGCCTCGGCACAGTCTGTTCCCGGGGGCGGCATCTTCAATACGCCCACCTACGGTTCAGCCGGTTCTTCCCAACGCGGTCAAGCTGAGCGTTCGCGCAGCCGCGATTCGTTGCCGCGCGAGACGGATCGGCTGCGCCGGACTGACGACGATCGCTATAGAAACAATGATCAGGAAACCGATCCTCGATTCGAGAACCGTCCTGACCGGGAGCAGGACCGGCGTCGGCAACCTCCACCACTGACCGAGTTCCAGAAATTCGTCGAACTGGCAACCGGTCGTCTGCTGACACCGTTCGGCAGCCGATTTTTTGCCGATAGCACCGACATCGAGAGCAGTGCCGACAACGTACCGGTTTCGGCTGATTACATCGTCAGCCCCGGCGACGAAATCGTATTGCGCGCCTGGGGATCGATCGATGTCGACTACCGCAGCAAGGTCGACCGGAACGGACAATTGAACCTTCCCAAAGTCGGCAGCTTCAACGTGGCGGGCGTCAAGGCAGCCGATCTGGAGGCGCACCTGCGATCGCAGTTGAGCCGCCTGTTCACCAATTTCAGCCTCAGCGCCACCTTGGGCCAATTGCGTTCGGTGAAGATTTTCGTCGTTGGTCCGGCGCAACGCCCCGGGGTCTACACCTTGCCCAGCCAGTCGACCTTACTGTCAGCCGTGGTCGCCGCAGGTGGCCCGGCAAGCAACGGCTCTATGCGCAACCTCAGCTTGCGCCGCGGCGGCAAGGTGATATCCGAACTCGATGTCTACGATTTCCTGGTAACCGGCAACAAGTCGCGCGATGTTCAACTGGCCGCCGGCGACGTGGTCGTCTTCCACAGCGCCGGTCCGCACGTCGCGCTGACAGGCGCCACCGATACGCCCGCCATCTACGAGCTGCGCAGCAGTGGCGAATCGATTGCCGACATCCTGCGGTATTCCGGTGGCGCCTCGGTTCTGGCCAACCCGAACCGGGCCCAGCTCGAGCGGATCGATCCAACCACGCAGGCAAAGGCGGCGCGCTTCGTCGAGGCATTCCAACTTGACACCGCCGGCATGCGCAAGCCCCTGCAGGACGGTGACATCCTGACCCTGCTGGCGATTTCGCCCCAGTTCGCCAATGCCGTGACCTTGAAGGGGCATGTCGCCCAGCCGCTGCGTTATCCCTATACGCCGGGCATGAGGATCCGCGATCTGATCCCGGACCGCGAGGCCTTGATCACGCCCGACTTCTACCGCCGCAAAAACCTTCTGGTGCAGGTGATCGAGGACGAAGACTACCTTGAGCGTGATCGCTATCCGGACGGCAACCGCAACCGTGAAGGCGTTGGTGACGCTGGCCGGAACAACGATCGCAGCAGGGCGCAGTCCAACGCGAGTTCTTCTTCGGGCACAGACCGTCGGACGTCACGCTTGTCGACGCGTAGCGCGGAACGCGTGAGCGACTATGCCGCAAGCGAACTGGCCAAAAAATCGCCGGCTGCTCTGTTCGAGGAGTTGAATTGGGATTACGCAGTCGTCGAACGGCTCAACAAGGCCGATCTCACCACGCAGGTCATCTCATTCAATCTCGGCAAGGCGGTCATGCAGGGCGATCCGGAAAACAACATCGAGTTGCAGTCCGGCGATGTGGTTACGGTCTACAGCCAGAAGGACATCCGGGTGCCGGTCGGTCGGCAGACCCGGCTGGTCTCGATCGAAGGTGAAGTGTCTGCGCCGGGCGTCTATCAATTGTCGGCAGGCGAAACGCTGAGGCAAATTCTCAAACGCGCCGGTGGTCTGACACCCCAGGCCTATCTGTATGGTCTCGAGTTCAGCCGCGAGGAAACCCGGCGCCAGCAGACCGAGAACCTGAAGCAGGCCATTGCCCGGCTGCAGGCGCTGTCGGCGACCCAGACGGCTCGCGACGCCGCCAATCGGCGTGACGACCCTGCGATCGGCAATGTCAGCGCCGCCGCCACCCAGGCTCAGTTGACCCGTTTGTCGCAAGTGCGCCCGAATGGCCGCATCGCGCTGGAGTTGACGCCGAACTCGACCACCATCGACGCCTTGCCCGAGCTGCCACTCGACCATGCCGACCGCATCGTCATTCCGCCACGTCCCGGCTTCGTCACGGTGGCCGGTGCGGTCGTCAACACCAACGCGTTTCTCTGGCGTCCCGGCCGCACCGCAGGCGACTACGTCAAGTTGGCCGGCCTCGACGAAGCCGCAGAACCATCGGCGATGTTCATCTTGCGAGCCGATGGCACCGTCAGTCACGCCAATGATTCGAGCGGTCTGTTCGGCTATGGCGGCTTGCGCTCGCAGCCGCTTTACCCGGGTGATGCCGTGTTCGTTCCGAACCAGCTTGATTTCGAGACATGGGGCCGTGCATTTGTGCGCAACCTGAAAGACTTCTCGCAGATCTTCGCGCAATTCGGCCTCGGCGCAGCGGCGATCCAGACCCTCAAATGATGCCGCCCGCCTCGACCATGAACGACCTCAGCTCGACAGCAGATTACGACGACGAGGACGACGCCGCACAGACAAGCATGGTCGAGGTCATGACCTGGCTTGGCGAAAGCAAGGGCCTGCTTGCCTTGCTGACCTTGCTGGCGGCCGCCATTGCCGTCGTTTTCGCGTTTCTCTGGCCCCCGAGCTACACCGCGCGCACCACGCTGCTGCCACCCGGGGCTCAACAACAAAGCAGTTCGGCATCGGCACTGGCTTCACTGGGTGCGCTCGGCGGGCTGGCGGGGGTGGCGGCGAAAACACCCGACGAGTTGTACGTGGCGCTGTTGACCAGCGACACCGTCTTGCGATCGCTCGATCAGCGTTTCAAGCTTCAGGAGCGCTACGACTATCGGAGTTACGTACACCTGCGCAAGCGTATTGGTCAATATATCGAAGTCTCACCCGACAAGAAGAGCGGTGTCATCACTTTGCAGGTAACCGATCGAGACCCGAAGTTTGCAGCCGATCTGGCCAACGCACATGTTCTGGAAATCACCAAGGTGCTCGACAAATTGGCGGTCAGCGAAGCGAAGCAGCGCCGGGTTTTTTTCGAGCAGCAATTGCAGGCGACCAAGGACAAGCTGGTGGTCGCCGAACAGGACCTGCGCAAGGTGCAGGAGCGTTCGGGAGTGATCGTGCTCGACAAACAGGCCGAGGCTCTGATCGGCGGGGCCGCGCAGTTGCGCGGACTGATCTCCGAACGCGAAGTCCAGTTGCGGGTGTTGAAAACCGGGGCGACTGAACAGAACCCCGAAGTGATGCGCCTGAACTCGGAGCTGGCCGGCTTGCGCAGCGAGTTGTCCCGGCTCGAATCGAAGCGTGCCAAGGGTGATTCGGAGAATGCGCTCGACATTCCGGTAGGACGCTTGCCGGAAGCCGCAATCGACTATATCCGTGCACGACGCGAGCTGAAGCTTCAGGAAACCTTGCTTGAAAGCATGATCCGGCAATACGAGATTGCCCGCCTCGACGAGGCCAAGGAAGGCCAGGTACTCCAGCAGGTCGACAAGGCGGTGCCGCCGGATTACCGCTCGTTCCCGCCACGCATGTTGTGGGTGGCGGGAGGTGCGGCCGCCGGTTTGCTGCTGGGCATGGCCTGGGTGGTGATGCGCCGATATGCGGCAGCCATCGATGCCGACGACAGTGAAGAGTCGGCGTCCTGGCACGCGCTTGGTCGTGCCTGGCGGCTGCGCGGTTGAATAGGCCACCGAGCCTGCGGAACAATCCGAGCGTCAGCAAGCCCCGCCGCGCAGTCTGATTTCACCGAGTGGCGTCTGCAGGATGGCTCCCAGTGCAGGCTCCGACCCGTCTGCTGTCAGCCGCACCGAATCGAGACCGATGACAGCCCAGGCGCGCTCCAGCGTCAATGGGCTGGCGCAACGCGCTGTCAGGGCCAGCAGACTGACGCCGCTATTGGCCATCGTGGTGGTCGGGTGGCGACGGTGCCACTCAATCAATGTCGGCAAGCTGCCCCGATGCTGAGGCACGCCGTCGGCGCGCACCGTGATCTGCCAACGCAGCTCGCCGTCAGGGGTTTTCCGTGAGGCAGCAACGATTTCGCCGACGTCTTCGCCGATCCCGGCCAGATTGAACACGGCTCGCTGCAGGTCAGGCACGCGCGCTACGAAATGTGCGAGTCGAGGGGCCTGCTTGATCCTTTCACGCTGTAGAGGATCGTCGAGCCCGAACCACCGTTTGCGCCCTGCTGCCGGCGGTTGTTCTGCCAGCGGATCGATGGCGATGATTTCAAGGTAGCAGTCGGGCCAGCCATCCCCACCGAGTTTCAGCAACAGGTTGTGGGTTGCCATCAGCGGGTGGCGGCCGCCGGCCACTGGCGTGACACCCAGGGTGTCGAGACACCACCGAGCGCCCTGTTCGAGGTCGGTGGCGACAACGACAAGGTGGTCGACGTGGCAAGCCGCCGATGCTGACGATGTGGTTTCGAGAGCATTCACAAGCGGACCACGCCTTCTATGACGGGCGCCACGTCGCCGCCGACCCAGATCGCATCGCCTTCCTGTTCGAGGTGAACGCGACCGGTTCGTCCCATCGCGGTGCCCTGGCTGGCCACGTACCGCTGAGGCGCCAACTGCGCACTCATCAGCCATTGCGCCACGCTGGCATTCAGGCTGCCGGTCACCGGATCCTCATAACCCGGCGATGCGCAGACGAAGGCGCGCACCTCGAACTGGGCCGGGCCGTCCGGCCAGGGCGCGACAACGCCGAGTTTGAGTCCATCCAAGACCGCGAAGTCCGGCCGAATCGCCAGCAATTGTTGTCGATCATCGATCATCACCGCGACCCAGCCGGGGCCGTTGTCTACCCATTGGGACGCCCGAATCGCAGTGCGCTGCAGACCGAGACCGCTGGCGATCCGTGCCAACAGATCCGCGGCCACGGGTCCGGTTCGCCGCAGTGGCGGTGCGGCAAACGCAAGGCGGGCACCGTCGCGCCTGATTCGCACCAAGCCCACTTCGCATTGCTGCACGACAAATTCGCCGGCTGCTTGGCTGCCACTGGCCAGCCAGACGTGGCAACTGCCGAGCGTGGGGTGACCTGCAAACGGCAACTCTCCGCCTGGGGTGAAGATGCGCACGCGGTAGTCGGCTCCGGCAGCAGCGGGCGGCAACAGGAAGGTCGTCTCGCTGAGATTGGTCCAGCGTGCGAAGGCCGCCATTCGGGCGTCGCTCAACCCATCGGCGTCGACGACAACCGCCAGCGGATTGCCGGCCAGGGCTTGGTCGGTAAAGACATCGACCTGAAAAAAGCGGCGTGTGATCATGCGGCCTCTGGAAAGTGGTCTGGCAAGTGATCGGGCAAGCAGGCGGACGAGCCAATGGTCGCCTGAGCCAGCAAATCCGCGAGAGTGGCGATACTGGCGGCGATCTGTTCTGGTGACACGGTGGCGAAACTCAATCGCAGGCAATTTTTCTTCGGGTGCTCGAAATAGAAGGCTGCCCCGGGCACGTAGGCGATGCCGCGCTCCACCGCCTTGGCGAGCAGCATCCCGGCGTCGCAATCAGGCGGCAGTTCGACCCAGAAGAACATGCCGCCGCTCGGGCGGTCCCATTTGCATCCGGCCGGAAGATGGCGAGCGAGCGCCTCCTGCATTGCATCGCGGCGCAACCGATAGGCCGCACGGACGGCGGGCAGATGGCGGTCGAGCAAACCATTCTTGACCGCCTCGAACACGACGCGCTGGTTCAGGCTCGGTGTGTGCAAATCAGCCGCCTGCTTGGCCTGCAGCAATTTTCCGTAGACGCTCGCAGGCGCAACCAGATAGCCCACCCGCAGGCCCGGCGCCAGCACCTTTGAGAACGAACCGAGATAGATGCTGCCGTCCAGCCATTGCGCCGACATCGCCTGCGGTGGCGGTGTATCGAACCAGAGCTCACCGTACGGGTTGTCCTCCACCAGCGGCAATCCGTGGCTGCGCGCTGCGTCGACCAGCGCCGCGCGACGCGCCGAGCCGATGCAATGCCCGCCGGGATTCTGGAAATTCGGCTGGATATAGAGAAAGCGTGCATCGCCGACTTCGTGCAGCCGCTCGGGCACGGGCCCATCGCTGTCCCGCGCCACCGCGACGAATGTCGGTTCGGCCGGCGAAAAGGCTTGCAAAGCGCCGAGGTAGGTGGGTGCTTCGACGGCGACCCGACTGCCGGGATCGAGCAGAACCTTGCCGACCAGGTCGAGCGCCTGTTGCGAGCCTGTGGTGATCAATACCTGAGAGGCGTCGGCTGCCTGCCCGCGGGCGCGCAGATGCTCAGCGATCCATTCGCGCAACGGGCCGTAGCCTTCGCTGGCGGCATATTGCAGCGCCTCACGCGGTGCGTCGCGCATCACACGATCGGTCGCCTCACGCAAGGCTTCGACTGGAAATCCCTCGGGCGCTGGCAAACCGCCGGCCAGAGAGATGACGCCAGGCCGCTCGGTCAGCTTCAGGATCTCGCGAATCGCAGACGAGTTCATCTGCGCGGCGCGGCGCGCCAGGCGAATCGGTGAGTTCGTCATTTCCATGTTGTTCAGCCTCCGGCCCCACGAGACGGCATCTCTGCCGCCGATCGACCCACGGCCATCCGTTTGCCGACGAATACCGTTGCGATGACCGCCAGCGAGCTGCCAACGGTCAGCGCGTCAAGCCGTTCGCCCAATATCGGCACCGCGAACAGCAGGGCGGCAAAAGGCTGGACCAATTGCACCTGGCTGACGCGCAAGGTGCCGCCCATTGCCAGACCCCGATACCAGGCGAAAAAACCCAGCCACATCGAGAACACGGTCACATAGGCAAAACCAGCCCAGGCCGCGACATGCACCGGCTGCTGCGGCCAGACAGCGACCATCACCGGTGCCGTGAGCGGCAGACTTGCCACCAGCACCCAGCAGATGACCTGCTCGGCCGGGACGCTGGCCGACACCTTGGCGCCAGACACGTAGCCGATCGATGCGCTGGCCACCGCCAGCAGCAGCAATGCGTCGGCAGGCGACAGTTGACCGCCGCCCTGCAGCGCAGCGAAGCCCAGCACGATCGCGCAGCCGAGCACTGCACAGGCCCAGAAGCCGGCACTGGGACGCTGGCGCAGCTGAATCGCCGCCACGATCGCCGTGGCCAGCGGCAAGACGCCGGTCACCACCGCAGCATGCATGGCGTCGACCTCGCGCAACGCCAGCCCCAGAAACAGCGGAAAACCGATCACGGTGCCGGCCGCACAGACGGCCAGGGCCGGCCAATGGCGTCGGTCGAGCCAAGGTGCACGCGCCAGTATCAGCCAACCGATGCTCAGCAAGCCGGCGAATGCAGCCCGCCCGGCGGTCACGAACAAGGGCGCCAATTGGGGCGAATCGGTGGCGCCGACGGCAAGGCGCGTCATCGGCAAGGTCATGGCAAAGATCAGCACGCCCAACAGCCCCAGCCAAAGACCATGATTTTCGCGTCGTCGATCCAGCGCGGACAGGCCATCGCGGATGGCGACTTCCGGGGCACTGACGACGGTTGGGAGGCTCATGCTGCCAGTCTAGCCGCACCATCAATACAGAATCAGTACAGTTTGTGGGTACAGTTCAATATCTGTATCGTCACATCAATCGGCACACCATGCTTGCCCGCGCACCTGCACCGCCCGGCCCCTCGCTTTCGCGCGATTCGAGTGCGAGTCTGTCCGAACAGTTGGCGCTGCGCTACGCCGACCAGATTCGGCAGCGACTGTTGGCGCCCGGCACCCGCCTGCCGTCGATCCGCGACTGTGCGCAACGCCACCAGGTCAGCGCCAGCACCGTCGTCGCGGCCTACGACAAATTGCTCGGCCAGGGCTTGGTCGAGGCGCAACGCCAGCGCGGCTTCTTCGTGCGGGAAATGGCCAGTTCGCGGCACGCCGCCCCGCCCGAAGCAGCGTCGCCAGGCAACGGCCGATCCCGCCTGCAAATGCCGATCAGCGCAACGACGCTGATGCGCGGCATGTTTCAGGCGCCTGGCGATCGTCCGATGCCCGGCCTCGGCACACTGCCCGTCGAGTGGCTCGATCCGGCCATGCTGGCCGCAGCACTCAAGAAGGCCTGTAACGCGCAGCCTGCGTCGGGCAGCCATCTGCAATACGGCGAACCGGCCGGCGATGTCCAGCTGCGACACGCGCTGGTCAATTTGCTGAGCGAGCGTGGCATTCCGGCGCAGGTCGAGCAAATCATCACGACAGTCGGTGCCACCCATGGACTGGATGTGGTGACGCGCTCGCTGCTGCGAGCCGGCGACTCGGTGCTGGTCGACGAGCCTGGTTGGTCGGTCGAATATGCGCGCTTGGCGGCGTTGGGGCTGCGCGTGCTGGCCGTGCCACGGCGCGATGACGGGCCCGACCTCGCGATCATGGAGCAGCTGATCGAGGCGCAGGCCCCCGAGCAGCGGCCGCGGCTGTATGTCACGGTGTCGGTGTTGCACAACCCGACCGGCGGTTCGCTGTCGCTGCAAGTGGCTCACCGTCTGCTGCAACTGGCTCAGCGACATTCGATGTACATCCTTGAAGACGACAGTTATGCTCACCTCGCGCCGTTGCATCTGCCTCGCCTGGCCGCACTCGACGCACTCGAGCGAACCATCCATGTCGGTGGATTCTCGAAGATCCTGGCGCCGAATTTCAGGGTCGGCTATATCGCCGCGCCAACCGCCATGGTCGAACGGTTTGTCGATACCAAGCTGCTCAGCACGCTGACCACACCCGGCATCACCGAACAGGCGCTTGCCTATTGCCTGCAGTCGGGTCAATTGCGTCGCCATGCTGAACGGGTGGCGCACAAGCTCGACGCCGCCCGTTCGCGCAGCGTGCGCCTGGCCGAAGCACACGGTTGCCACTTCGCGACTGCGCCGCGCGGCTTGTTTGGCTGGGTCGATGTCGGCAGCGACACCGAGCGGCTGGCGCGCGACATGCTGGAAGACGGCTGGCTGCTCGCACCCGGCAGCCTGTTCCATGCCGCGCCAAGGCCGACGACACTGATGCGGATCAATTTCGCCAGCACCCAGGAT
>JBBRID010000040.1:0-14590 GCA_038221635.1 Burkholderiales bacterium | reverse complement strand
GTGCAGATCTCGCGCAGGCGTTGCAGGTAACCGACCGGCGGGACGATGACACCGGCCGAGCCAGCGATCGGCTCGACGATCACGGCGGCGATGTTCGAAGCGTCGTGCAGCGCAATCATGTCGAGCAGGCGATCGGCAAGTTCAGCGCCGTTGGCCGGCTGACCGCGGCTGAAGGCGTTGTTCGCCAGCAGCGTATGGGGCAGGTGGTCGGCCTCCACACCCTGACCGAAATGCTTGCGGTTGCCGACCATGCCGCCGACCGAGATGCCGCCGAAATTGACACCGTGGTAGCCTTTTTCGCGGCCGATCAGACGGGTCTTGCTGGCTTGGCCTTTGGCGCGCCAGTAGGCGCGTGCCATCTTCAGCGACGTGTCGGCCGCTTCCGACCCGGAGTTGGCGAAGAACACGTAATCGAGGCCGGCCGGCGTCAGTTCCTTCAACTTGTTGGCCAGCTCGAACGACAGCGGGTGGCCGTACTGGAAGCCGGGGGAGTAATCGAGCTTGCCGATCTGCTTGCTCACCGCCTCGGTGATTTCCGGGCGGCAATGGCCGAGACCGGTGCACCACAGGCCCGACAGGCCGTCGAAGACCTTGCGGCCCTCGTTGTCGGTGAGGTAGGCGCCTTTGGCCTCGACGATGATGCGCGGATTGGCCTTGAATTCGCGATTGCCGGTATACGGCATCCAGTGCGCGTCCAGCCACTGCGCATCGGTGCGCACCTCGGCGCTCTGAGGTTTGACGTTGATGACGGTCATGGTTTGGCCTCGCCAAAGCGAGTCGAAATGTTCAAGACACCGATTGTCGGCCGAACGGCAGCAACCATGCCGGTCGGGCAATCGGTAGCAGTTGGCCTGCGCCGCCGGCAAGCGGCGTGCGCAGGGGTTTCAGAATCAGAGCAATTCATTCGGGATGTTGCCGCCGTTCTGGGCCAGTTTCTGCAGCACGGTCTTGTGCAGCCAGACGTTCATCTGCGCCGAGTCGTTCATCTTGTCGGCCGGGCATCCGAGTTCGGTGGCCAGTTCCTTGCGGGTGTCCAGGCTGCTGTCCAGCCCAAGCAGTTTCAACAGGTCGACGATCGATACCTTCCAGTCCAGCTTCTGCGAGTTCGCAGCTGCCAGGGCGTCGAGTTTCGCGACGACATCGACTTGCGACATCGCTGCCGGCGGCGGCGCGTCCATCGGCTTGGCAGCCGGGACTGGCTGTGGCGAACCCGCTGCGATGACGGTGTCGCTGGATGTCGGCGCCGGATCGTCCTTTCCCAGACCGAGTTTCTTAAGGATGTTGTTGAAAAAGCTCATTCGAATTTCCTTTCGTGGATGACGTGGCCCGCGCCGCGCCTTGGACGGACGATACACCCACCGCGTCCACGCAGATCCTCATGACCTGCTGCCGGTTTGGTTGGAACAACCTCGCCGTCGAACAGCGCGGCTGCCGGTGCCGGATCTGATCGCGGGTCAGTCGATGGTTCGGTTGGCGATGGCGTCGGCCCATTGCGCAAACGCATCCAGCATCGATTGCATCACCTGGGCGTCGTTGCGACCGCTGCGCACACGCACGTGAAAAGAATGATCGGCGTCGTCGAAGATGGCCAGCGTTGCCCGCGCTGCCAGTTCGTCGACGACCGGCTGCAACCGATCGAGCGTTGCCAGATCATCGCGCGTGCCTTGCAAAAAAAGCATGGGAATCTCGACCTGGCGCAAGTGGTCGGCACGCTCGGTGCCTGGCTTGCCGGCCGGGTGCAACGGAAAGCCGACGAAAGCCAGGCCGGCCACACCGTGCAGAGGTGAGGCGGCCTGTGCCTGCGACGTCATCCGGCCGCCGAACGATTTGCCGCCGGAAATCAGACAACAGGCCGGACACTGCCTCGCCGCTTCGGCAACGGCAGCGCGCACCGCCTGCTGCGCGACGGCTGGAGAATCCGGCCGCTTCGAGCCGCGTTCCATCGACGGAAACTGAAATCGCAGGCTGGCGATGTCTCGCTGCGCGAGGCCCTGTGCAAACGATTCCATGAACGCATGGGTCATTCCGGCGCCTGCGCCGTGCGCGAAAACGAAACAGATGGTCGCGTCAGTCGGCTTCAGCAGCAAGGCACTGACCTGCTGCGCAGCATCGACGGCGATCGTCAGGGATTGGCAGTCAGGCTGGTCCATGCGCGCAATGTAGCGCGCTCTCTGGACGGTCGCAAAGGCATAAACCACCTGCAATGAAGCCAGATGCTGAGCGTCGATATTCGATGCGATCGATTCATTGGCGGCGCAGTGCATCGGCCCCAGCAAAGCAGGCGCGTGATCCCAGCTTTTCCTCGATGCGCAGCGCTTCGTTCCACTTCGCCATGCGTTCGCTGCGTGCAAACGAGCCGACTTTCAGTTGGGCGACACCCCAGCCGATCGCCAGGTGCACGATGGTTGTATCTTCGCTCTCGCCGGAGCGCGCGGAGACGATGCCGGCGTAGCCCGCTGCTTTGGCTGCTTGCCAGCATTGCAGCGTCTCGCTCAGCGTGCCGCGCTGGTTGGGTTTCAGCAAGACTGCATTGGCCGCGCCGATCCTGGCGGCGTCTTGCAACGAGGCCGCGCTCGACACCAGAAAATCGTCGCCCACCACCTGCAACCGGTCGCCGATGGCTCGCGTGAAGCGGGCAAAACCTGCGGCATCGTCTTCGGCCAGTGGATCTTCGATGCTGACGATGGGGTAGGTGTCGCACCAGCGCAGCAGCAGCTCGATCAAGCCGTCGCTGTCGAGTTCGCGTTTGTCCAGTCCCAGCACATAGCGCCCGTTGCTGCCGAAATCGCTGGCGGCAATGTCCAGCGCGATTGCAACCTGATCGCCAGGCACAAAACCGGCGCGTTCGATCGATTCGACCAACGCCTGCAGCGCCTCTTCGTTGCTGTCGAATGCCGGCCACCAACCGCCCTCGTCGGCGACACCGAATGCGCGGCCGCTTGATTTCATCAGCAGGCCTGCATGTCGATAGACCTCGGCGGTCCACTCCAGCGCCTGCGCAAAACTGCTCGCACCCGGGCAGGTGATCATGAAATCCTGGATGTCGACGCGCCGGCCGGCATGTGCGCCGCCGCCGAAGATCTGTATCTGTGGCAGTGGCAGGCGGGTGGCTGCCGCGCCGCCCAGGTATTCGTACAGTGGCAAGTGGTGCGAGGCAGCCGCCGCATGTGCGGTCGCCATGGACACCGCCAGTGTGGCATTGGCGCCGAGCCGCGACTTGTTCGGCTGGCCATCGAGCGTTATCAGGCGGTCGTCGACGGCTTGCTGATCGCCGGCGTCGAGGCCGACCACTGCACAAGCGATTTCGCCATTGACATTGGCAATCGCGTGCAAGACATCGAGCCCGCCGAACGAGGTGCCACCGTCGCGCAGCTCGAGTGCCTCGCGCGAGCCCTTGCTGGCCCCGGCCGGGACAATCGCCCGGCCCAGTGAGCCGTCATGCAGCGTGACATCGGCTTCGACCGTCGGTCGTCCGCGGCTGTCCCAGACGCGGCGTGCCAGCACGCTGGCGATGGTTCGATCTGGCGTCATGACTGGATCTCCTTGCGCCAGGCGGCGCGGATGTCGGCGAGCCGGCGCACCGGCGCCCGCAGCAATGCCCGCGCGGTGCGCCGGACGATGTCGCGCTGCCGGTCTTCAGTGATGTATTCGACCGGCGACTTGCCGTCGACACGGGCCAGCAGCAGCCCCGGCAACAACGCGGCGGCGCGTTGCTCGGCCGCGTCTGGGCTCTCCCAGTCGACGCCGTCCAACCAGGCATTGGCCAGGCTTTCGTAACAAGCGAGCAAGTCCTCACTTGCGTGCGGAGTCCACAAGCACTTGAGCAGCAGGTGGTTCAGACAGAACGCGATGTCGAATGCCGGATCGCCCCACCACGCACATTCGGCGTCGAGGAAGATCGGGCCATCCGGTCCGATCAGGATATTTTTCGGACTGATATCGCCGTGCACGAGCGCGCGCTTGTTCGTTTGCGTCTGCCTCACCAGTGCGTGCAGCATCGGCGCGAGGTCGGGCTGGCTAACCGCACTGGCGACCAGGTAGGGCTCGAGCCGGATATCGAAGAAGATCGAGTCCGTGTCGAATTGGCTGGCCAGGCCGGGTTGGGCGGCAGAGAACGAATGAATCCGCGCCAGGCGGCGTCCGACCGATTGTGCCGTTCGCGTATCGGCGTGTCCGTCTCGAAGCTGGTGCTTCCAGAGCGGGTGTTGTGCGGGCGGCAGATAGGCCATCACCAGCACGCCGAGTGCCTGGTGCTGCCCGAGCACCCGCGGCGCGCTGCCCGGCGCGGCCGCTTCGGCAATTTGCATCCACGCCGCCTCGTAGCGGTTGCGCTCGATCGGTGCGAACCATTCGGCAGCCACGCGCAATTTGGTCAACGCACGTTTTGCGCAGACTGGCCCATGCGGCGTATCGATGCGCCAGATGTCCGACGACACACCGCCGGTCAGCGGCTCGCCGGTCAAGGGCTGCTGCGCACTGGCAAGGCCGAGCTCGCACAGCGCCTGCGCAAACTCGGCCGGGATGGCCTGCGTCGGCGCCGCTGGGGCTTGGCTCATCGGGCGGGCAAGCCGGTTTCGGCCAGTTTGACCAGTGCGTGCAGCGTCTGGTTGACCGGTGTCGGCACGCCCAATTCGGCGCCGCGGCGCATGATGAATCCGTTCAGATGATCGATCTCGGTGGGTTTGCCGCGCGCCAGATCCTGCGCCGTCGACGACAACTGGGCCGGCATCGCGATGCCGATGCTTTGGACCGCGTCGATCGCCGTATCGAAGCTCAGCTGTTGGCCATCGGCCTGAGCCACGGCCACGACTTCGCGCACCAGTGCGTTCATGACCGCGCGGATTTCCGGCAGCTCGACCATGCGCCCGTACGGCAACTGCGAGACCGCGGAGATCGCGTTGTAGACGCAGTTGACCAGCAACTTGCGCCACAACTCATCGATCACGTCGGGCGAGACGACGACCGGCACATGGGCTGACGCGAACAACTCGACGACGGACTGCAATTCCTTTCGACGGCGGGGATCTTCAGCGTCAGCCGCGGTCAACGCGCCGATCACCAGATCGCCGCGGCCATGGTGCTCGATCACGCCCGGCTCGGGCATCGCGGTGGCCACGTAGACCACCGCCGGAACCACGGTCTGGCTCACCTGGGCAGCGATCGTCGTCGCGTTTTCGACGCCGTTTTGCAGGCTGAGCACCAAGGCGCCGGGCTTCAGCAGCGTTGCAATCTCGCGCGACACCGCGTCGGTGTCGGTGGATTTGACGCAGAACAGCACCAGATCGGCAGCCGATACTGTGGCGATGTCCGTGGTTGCCGCGATGCGGATCATCTCGACCTTGCCACCCATGTGCAGTTCGAGGCCGTCCGCGGCGATGGCCTGGACATGCGCTGCGCGGCCGATCAGCGTGACCGGGTACCCGGCACGCGCCAACATGGCGCCGAAGAAGCTGCCGACCGCCCCGGCGCCGACCACGACTGTCTGTTGCAGGCTCAATGTCATCGTGCTCCTCCTGATCCGATGCGGCCACAGTATGCATGGCAGATCGACGGCCGGGCGTGAAGGCGCGTCGTCGAGGCCCGAGAATGCAGCGGTCAATCCGGTCAATCGCACGCCATGCTCACACAGGCTTTCGATCAATGCCAATCCAATGAACGACCCCGTACCTGCAGGATTCTTCGCCCGCCGCTGGCATGGCCAGTTGCCGTCGTCGGGTGCTGTTCTGGCGCGACATGATCGGTGTCGGCAGCCTGATCAACCTGGCTGCCAGCATACTGGCGTTGATCGTTGCGGCCAGCGGCGCGCCGCTTGGCGTGGCCGTGGCGCTGCATTTCGCGCCGCTGCCTTACAACCTGTTCTTGTTTGGGGTGGTCTGGCGCAACGCCCGGGCATCGCCGCTGACCAGATTGGCTGCGCTGACCTGGCTGGTGGTTGCCTCGCTTGCTTGCGGCCAGCCAAGCGCCTGCCAAGCGCCTGCGGTTTCAATGTCCGACACGCAACTTGCGTTTCGTCCGACTCCGGCGATTTGCGACCCGCGACATCATCCTCTTGGGGTGAGGAGCCGTTCGCGTTGCGAATGGCCGCGCGCTGTCCACAAATGAAAGGTGAGGCCGTTGGATACCGACCGGCGCAGGACGATTCGATGAATGGCCGCAAGCGCACGCTGCACAACTTGGGGATCGTCGTCTTGACGATTGCCATCTCCAGTGTTGTGGTGATCTGCGTGCTCAACCTCAGCATGGGCAACAAACAGATCGACGAGCCGTTGGCCCGCCACTATGCCGCTGGCGACCCGTCATTCGGCCGCATGGTCGGCGCCGTGCTTACGCCTGCGCTCACCGGCGGCAACCGCGTGCGCACGCTGCTCAACGGCGATCAGATTTTCCCGGCGATGCTCGATGCTCTGCGCGAAGCCCGCGCGTCGATCACCTTCGAAACCTACATTTTCCGCTCGAGCAACATCGGCTACGAGTTCGAAGCTGCCTTCACCGACGCAGCCATGCGCGGCGTTCAGGTCAAGGTGCTCGTCGACTGGATTGGCGGGGAGCTGGAGGAATCCAAGCTCGACCGGATGCGCGCCGCAGGCGTCGAGGTGCGGCTGTACAACCCGCCGCGCTGGTACAGCGTCGGCCGTTTCAACAACCGGACTCACCGCAAGCTGATGGTGGTCGACGGCCGCATCGGCTTTATCGGTGGCGCAGGGATCGCCGATGAGTGGCGCGGCGATGCGCAAGACGCGGATCACTGGCGTGGGACGCACTTTCGGGTCGAGGGGCCGGTCGTGACCCAACTGCAATCCGTCTTCATCGACAACTGGTTGCAGACTGCCGGAGAGCCTCTCGTC
The DNA here is from genome assembly GCA_038221635.1 of Burkholderiales bacterium. Taxonomy (GTDB): domain Bacteria; phylum Pseudomonadota; class Gammaproteobacteria; order Burkholderiales; family Burkholderiaceae_C; genus Ideonella_A. The sequence continues at coordinate 7,745 of JBBRID010000040.1, read as the reverse complement.
GGCGACGCGTTTCTGCCGCCAGTTGTGGCCGTGGCAGATGCGGCCTCCAATGCCGCTCATGTATTCAGCAGCTCGCCGCGGGGCGGCTCGAAGAGCATGCAACTGCTCTATCTGCTGTCGATCACCGCCGCAACCCGCTCCATCGATTTGTCTGCCGCCTATTTCGTTCCCGACGAAGTGGCCATCAAGTCTCTGGTCGCGGCCGCAAGAAGAGGCGTGCGCGTGCGAATCCTTGTGCCTGGATCGCACATGGATCAGCAGGTGGTGCGCCGGGCGTCGCGGGCGTCCTGGGGCCCGCTCCTCGAAGCGGGCGTCGAGATCTTCGAGTACCGGCCGACGATGTTCCACTGCAAGGTCATCGTCGTCGACGAGGTGTGGGTCTCGCTCGGCTCGTCCAACTTCGACGCGCGCTCGTTCAGCATCAACGACGAAGCGAATCTGAACGTCTATGACCGCGCTTTCGCGGCTGAACAAGCCACTGTATTCGCCAACGACTTGACGCATGCTGACGCCATCACATTCGAGGCGTGGCGGGCGCAGCCTTGGCCTGAGCGAGCACTTGACCTTGCGGCCTCTCTTGTTTCATCCCAACTCTAGGCAACGCCATGACCCAAACCGCTTCGCTGCCCCGCCGTGCGCTGGCTTCGTTGACGCTGGCCGCCATGTTGTTCGCATGGCCCGCTGCAGCGCAACCGAGTTCGTCTGCCAGCCCGATCCCCACTTTCGATGCAACATCGTTGACCGGCAGATCGATCCATCGCGACGATCTTCTCGGCCAGCCGACGGTCCTGATCGTCACGCCGGGGCGCGACGCGGCCGCGTCGACCCGGGCCTGGGCGAAGGCGCTGCGCAGGGAGCTCGACCCACGCGTGCGTGTTCGCGACGTGCTGGTGGTCGACCTGCCGTTCTTCATGGACGAGCGCGACGCGTTGAGCCAGGCGAAGCAGAAGATCCCCAAGCGGTACCACGACCAGACGTGGCTGACCTCGAAGAAGACGCTGCTGTCTGCGTTGGGTGTCAACGCTGACGCGGCGGCTGCCGAGGTGTTTGTTCTGGATGCGGGCGGCCGGGTCGTCGTTCGGATCGATGGCGATCCGACCGCCGAGCACCTGGACAAACTCCGTTCCGCGGTGAGCTCTGTGCACTGACGGCCATGTTGTTCCACAGCTGGCATGACTTGGGACGGGTCCTCCTCGTGGGCACGCTGTCATACATTGCACTCATCATTTTCCTGCGACTCAGTGGCAAGCGAACGCTCTCGAAGTGGAACGCCTTCGACTTTGTCGTCACCATCTCGCTGGGGTCCACGCTCGCTACCCTGTTCTTGTCGAAGGACGTATCGTTCGTCGAGGGCTGCACCGCTTTCGCGCTGCTGATCGGGCTTCAGTTCGTCATCACCTGGCTTTCGGTGAGATGGCAGTGGCTGCGTCGGTTGGTGAAATCCGAGCCGACGCTGTTGCTGGACAGGGGTAGCTTTGTCGAGGCCGCATTGCGGCGCGAGCGCGTGACCGAGTCGGAGGTCCGGGCTGCGGTGCGGTCGGCCGGACTTGCAGATGTCGCGGACGTGTTCGCAGTCGTGCTCGAGACGGATGGGAGCTTCAGCGTGTTGCAAAAGCCGGCGTCTGGGGTGCCGTCCGCGTTGATCGACGTGGCGGGTACCTCACCGCGCGACGGGGCAGAGCCATGACTTGCAGGGCTGTCCCCATCGCCTTTCAGTGCCTTCCTCTTTGCAACTTGCAGTCGTTTCGAACGGCGACCTGCAACGCGACCGCTCAGAGGATAGCGGCGTGAATCATCGCTGCATGTAGCGGTTGTATTCTTCCGCAAAGCGGCGCGTCAGCCGCCCCTGAAGCACGGGGTTGTTCAGTTTCCTCAATGCCGGGAACCACTTGTTTTCCTCTTCGAACACATGGTGTGCCACTGCAGCGCGCAGGTGCTCGAGCTTGTCCAGATAGTCTTTGCTCAAAGGATCGAGATCTTCGAGGGCCGCGGTCTGAACTTTTGCAGCGCTTTGTTTGGTATAGGCTGCGGTCGAGTGCCCTTTCTGATCCGAGAGCGCCATCGCCGGGTACAGGACGACCTCTTCGGCGATCGAATGACCCGTCAAAAGCGTCGCCAGCTGTTTTTGCGCCGCTCGCTGGGTCAGCGCTCTGCGCCGCTTTGACGGTTTCGAAGGCCTGCTCGATCTCTTCGTGGTGATTCAAAGCCATGGCGAGCCAGCCACTGCCGCCCGACAACGACCGGGCATTCGCCCTTGCTTTCATTCGGTCCTCGTCGCTTGCCTCAGGGGTGACGGCGGCGACCACTGTTGTCCAACAGGCTCATCTTTTTTCTCCATGCACTGCATGTTGCAGCAATCCTGTTTCAGCAATCGGCGTGACCGCCAAGTGCGCGCGACCGCTGGTGGAAAATCTCCCGCGCCATCAGGTCGATGGCGGTTCCCAGTACCCAAACGCAGCGGCCATCCCCATCGAACAGTGCGCGGCCTTTTGCAGCGATCCAGCGGGTGACGCCGTCCTCCTTGCCGACCGTTCGATACTCGACGTCGTAGGCGCTTCGGTGCGCAGGATCCATCGCCGTTGCGAAGGCGGCAGTCGTCGCATCCCGATCGTCAGGATGCAGGCCGGATTGGGTGACGAGTGCGCGAGCCACACCAATTCACCCATTCTTCGCGGCAATCCTGTCATCAACCTGCTTCTCCAACACGGAAGTGGGCGGACTTTGACTTTGACTGGACAAACAATGCCTGCGCGGGCACCATCGATGTCCGGTGCAATCCCGACCTTTCGGTTCCAACTCGGTCAGCATGATGTTGCGCAGATTTATCGGGCTCTTGTTGTCCGCCGTGATGTCGGCGCTGTGCGCGTACGCCGGCGCAGACCAGCGCTTCGACTTCGATAGCACCCCGGGTCATTTGTCGAAGCAGGTGGTGCCATCGCGCTATCAATTGCAGCTCGATCTCGACCCGGCGGCAGACATCTTTTCGGGCCGGATCATGGTCGCTGTTCGAGTCCGCGAACGGCTCGATGCAATCGAGATCCACGCAGCCGAATTGTCGTCGAGCCGCATTGTGTTGCATGGCAACGGCAAAGCTCGACCAATGGCGGCGACAGCCTTGCCGGCGTCGCAGACCTGGCGCCTGGCGCCGCTGGACGAACAGGCCATCGTCCCCGGCAATTACCGTGTCGAGATCGCCTATGCAGGCAAGGTCAATGTCGCCGGGGAAGGCTTGTACGCTGCACCTTACGAGCACCACGGTGTCAAGCGGCGAATGCTGGCCACCCAGCTCGAGGCGATTTTCGCGCGCAAGCTTTTTCCGGCATTCGACGAACCTTCGTTCAGGGCTGTATTCGAAATCACGGTGCGGGCACCAGTCGAGTATGACGTCGTGTCCAACATGCCTCGAACGTCGCGCAGTGTCGAGGGCGCGATTGGGGTGCATCGTTTTGCGGCCACCCCTGCGATGCCGAGTTATCTTGTCAGCGTTGCCGTCGGGCGTTTCGAGGTGCTGCAGGGCAAGGCCGCGGGCATTCCGCTGCGCATCCTGACCGCCGAGGGCAAGCGCGAATCAGGGAAATTCGCCATGCGGGTCACCGAGCAGGTGCTGCCGTACTTCAGCCGCTATTTCGGCGTTCCGTATGCGCTGCCGAAGCTTGATCAGTTTGCGGTGCCAAGTGTGCGCTGGGGAGCGATGGAGGATTGGGGGCTGATCTCTTACGCCGAGAACAACCTGTTGATTGACGCCGAACGCAGCAGCCTGGCGACGCGTCGAGGTGTCTATGGGACCATTGCCCACGAGATTGCCCATCAATGGTTCGGCAACCTGGTCACGGCGGCGTCGTGGAGCGAAATCTGGCTGAACGAGGCCTTTGCGACCTGGCTCGAAGGCAAGACCAGTGATCATTTCAATCCGGCCTGGAAGGTGCCGCTGCAGAAACGGCGTAGTCTGGACGAAGCGATGGTGCTCGATGCGGGATCGGCCACCCGAGCCATCCGTTCCGGACCGGTTCGCGAAACCGCGGTCTTCGACATCTTCGACTCAATCACTTACGACAAGGGTGGGGCGGTGTTGACGATGCTCGAACAGTGGGCCGGACCGCAGGCGTTTCAAAAGGGTCTGGCCGACTACATGAAAGGCCAGCGCCTGTCGAATGCGACGGCGGCCGATCTGTGGTTCTACATCGGACGGGCGGCGCGCAAGGATGCGGCCGGCATGGCGGCAAGCTGGACCGACCAACAGGGTTTTCCACTGGTGCGCGCCACGTCGAGTTGCAAGGCGGGTCGCCAGCAGCTGACACTGAGCCAGCAGCGATTCGTCCATGCCAATGGCGCAGTCGCGAACCAGCAGCTGTGGAAGATACCGGTGCGCCTGCGCCGCGGCGACGAACTGAAAACCGTGCTGCTCGAGGCCGCCAGCGCAGACTTCGACCTGGGCCGCTGCCGAGATGAACCGGTTGTCGTCAACGCCGGTGGGGTTGGCTTCTATCGCGTCGCCTATGAACCCGCAGTGCTGGCTCGTTTGACGAGAGATTTTGCCGAGTTGCCCGAGGCCGAACGCGTGGCCTTGCTGAGCGACAGCTTTGCCTTGATGCAGGCAGGCATCGGATCCTCAAAGGACTGGTTCAGTCTCGTGCAAAGCTTGCCCCGGGTTGGCGATTCATCGCGGACCATGTTGTGGTCGGTGGTGCGCGGCCAGATGGGCTTTCTCGACAAGGCGCTGCAAGGCCTTCCGGCGCAAGCCCAGTTGCACGCGGTCGGCCGTCGCCTGCTCGCGCCGCAGCTTGCGGAATTGGGATGGCAGTTGGCCCCCGGCGAAGACGAGCAGACCGCCGAACTGCGTGCCATTCTGATTCAAATGCTGGCCCGATTCGGGCATGCGCAGACGATTGCACAAGCCGTGTCTGCCTTCGACGATGACGAAGCCGGGCGCAGCCGCTTGCCGGCCTCGCTGCGCGCCGCAGTAACCGTGGCCGTCGGCATGCACGCCGACCGCGCACATTTCGACCGTCTGCTGGCCCGGTTGAATAGCGCCGATGGTGAAGAAGATCGCTGGCGGCTGCTCGAGGCATTGGCCGCCGGGCAAGACCGTCAACATGCAGAGGAATTGCTCGCGCAGTCCCTCGCTGGCAAGTTGCCGGCCAATGTGGCATCGGCCATTCCGGGCATGGTGTCGAGGCTGTCGCCGTTCGGCGAAGAAGCCTATCGATTCGCGCTCGCCAACTGGAGCCAACTTGCCGTGTCGGCTGGAAGTTGGGGTCGGTCCGGTTTGCTGCCCCGAGCTGCGTCCGGTTTCAGCGATGCGCAGCAGTCCTTGCGCCTGCTGGACGACCAACGCCGCGTCGCGGGTTCCGATGGCGATTCGGCGGCGGCGCAGGAGGCCGAAGCGATCCGCCTGCGTTCGGCGGTGAGGGAACGCGAAACCACCCGACCGGAAGGAAATCTTCGCGAGGCGCCGGTGGATTGAATGCTGCGCTGGCGTCGTCGTCAATGCAGGTACGCTACGGTCCTTCAAAGCATGCCAGCCGACGCACGATGATCGAAGCGAACGACCCAAGCGATGGCGACACAGCCGAATACATTGCGTTCGAGGAATTTCGCAACGGACTGCCGTTCGGACGTTTTCACGTCATCGGCAATCCGGATCTGGCGCGCCGCTTCGTCGTGCAGCGGATCAATGCGATACCGGTTGCGATTGCCATCCTCGGCTGCGGCATTGCCAGTGCGCTGGGCGGCTACGTGATCCTAGGCGCGGTGCTGGTTGCCATCGGCGTTTTGTTCAGGCGGCTGATTCGCTGGCAGGCCGCGAAGATCCTGTTGCAACTGACCAGCCGTCTGCCATCGGCCTATTTCGATGCGACCTCGCAGGGTGTCATGGAAGTGAGGCGGACGCAGGGCTGATGTGCGACCCGCGGCTCCGCCCGGGCTTTTAGGTAGGAGCGGCTTCAGCCGCGCTTCCAATGCCTGCGATCGCTCGCGACGAGCCAGAAGCGCGGCTGAAGCCGCTCCTACCCCCGCTCCTACCCCGCAATGTCTGCGTCGTATTTCGGCGAGAGCAGCTTCAGCCGCGTGTCGGTTCAGACCCTCGCCGCTGCGAGCGCCGCGTTGAGAGTGGCACTGGGGCGCATCACCGCATCGCACTTGTCGATATCAGGCATGTAGTAGCCACCGATGTCGACCGCCTTCCCCTGCACGGCGGCAAGTTCGTCGATGATTTTCTGCTCGTCGGCAGCCAGCGTCTTCGCCAACGGCGCGAAAAACGCAGCCAGTTGCTTGTCATCGGACTGTGCGGCCAGCGCTTCGGCCCAATACATCGCCAGGTAGAACTGACTGCCGCGGTTGTCCAGTTCGCCGGTGCGCGGCGATGGTGACTTGTTGTTGTCGAGCAATTTGCCGGTGGCTTCGTCGAGCGTGCGGGCCAGAATCTTTGCCTTATCGTTACCGGTCTTGATGCCGAGGTCCTCGAGCGAAACCGCCAGCGCGAGAAACTCGCCCAGCGAGTCCCAGCGCAGGTGGTTTTCCTCGACCAGTTGCTTGACGTGTTTCGGCGCGGAGCCGCCAGCGCCGGTTTCGTACATGCCGCCGCCGGCCATCAGCGGCACGATTGACAACATCTTTGCGCTGGTGCCGAGTTCCATGATCGGGAACAGATCGGTCAGGTAGTCGCGCAGAATGTTGCCGGTGGCCGAGATGGTGTCCTGGCCCCGGACCACGCGTTCCAGCGTGTAGCGCATCGCGCGCACCTGCGACATGACCTGGATGTCCAGACCTTTGATGTCGTGATCCTTCAGGTAGGTGTTGACCTTCTTGATCAACTCCGCTTCGTGTGGCCGGTACGGGTCGAGCCAGAAGATCACCGGCGTTCTCGAGTTGCGCGCCCGTGAGACGGCGAGCTTGACCCAGTCGCGGATCGGCGCGTCCTTGACCTGGCACATGCGCCAGATGTCGCCTTCCTCGACGTTCTGCGTCAACAGTACCTCACCACTGGCGATGTCGACGATGTTGGCGATACCGCCTTCGGCAAGCTCGAAGGTCTTGTCGTGTGAGCCGTATTCTTCGGCTTGCTGCGCCATCAGGCCGACGTTGGGCACCGTGCCCATGGTTCGCGGATCGAAATTGCCGTTGGTCTTGCAGAAGTTGATCATCTCCTGGTAGATGCGGGCGAAGGTGCTCTCCGGGATCACCGCCTTGGTGTCTTTCGGGCGGCCGTCGGCACCCCACATCTTGCCGCCGATGCGGATCATTGCCGGCATCGAGGCGTCCACGATCACGTCGTTCGGTGCATGCAGGTTGGAGATGCCCTTGGCTGAATCGACCATCGCCAGTTCGGGGCGATGTTCGTGGCAGGAATGCATGTCGCGCAGGATCTCCTCGCGGCGCGAATCGGGCAAGGTTGCCAACTTGTCGTACAGATTGACCAGACCGTTGTTGACGTTGACGCCGAGCTCGTCGAACAGCGCGGCGTGTTTCTCGAAGGCATCTTTGTAGAAGATGCGCACCGCATGGCCGAATACGATCGGGTGCGAGACCTTCATCATGGTCGCCTTGACGTGCAGCGACAGCATCACGCCGGTCTTGCGCGCGTCTTCCATCTCCGCTTCGTAGAAGTCGCACAGCGCCTGCTTGCTCATGAACATGCTGTCGATGATCTCGCCTTCGAGCAGGGAAACCTTCGGTTTGAGCACGATCGACTGGCCGCTCCGGGTGACCAGTTCCATCTTCACGTCGCGCGGGCGGTCCAGGGTCAG
>JBBRID010000039.1:0-14654 GCA_038221635.1 Burkholderiales bacterium | reverse complement strand
CCGGCCATCGCCACGATGCGACCTTCCTTCTGCAACCGCTCGACGAGCTGCAGCTTGTCGGCCGGCTTGACCTCGCCATGGACTTCCTCGATGCCCAGTCGCTTGCCCACGGCCTGCGCGGTGGTGAGGCCGTCGCCGGTGGCCATCACGACGCGCAGACCGGCATCGCGCAGGGCCTTCAGCGCATCGGCGGTCGTGGCTTTGATCGGATCGGACACCGCGAGCAGGCCGGCCAGAGTCCCGTCGACCGCGAGGTGCATGACGCTCGCGCCCTGGCTGCGCAGCTCCTCGGCCTGCGACTTCAAGGCGTCGACCGATACGCCGAGCTGTTCCATCAATGCCGTGTTGCCCAGCGCCAGCGATTTGCCGTCGACCATGCCGCGCACGCCGATGCCCGACTCGGAGTCGAATTGCTCAGGCTTGGACAGCTTGAGGCCTTGTTTGTTGGCTGCCGCGACGATGGCCGCAGCCAGCGGATGTTCGCTGCCCTGATCCAGGCTGGCCGCCAGGCGGAGCACTTCTTCGTCCTTGAAATCATTCGTCGCGACGGTGCGCTCGAAGGTCGGCCGACCTTCGGTCAGCGTGCCGGTCTTGTCGACGATCAGCGTATCGACCTTGCGCAGATTCTCGATCGCGGCGGCATCGCGGAACAGCACACCATTGGTCGCGCCCTTGCCGGTGGCGACCATGATCGACATCGGCGTGGCAAGGCCCAGCGCACAGGGGCAGGCGATGATCAACACGGCGACGGCATTGATCAGCCCGAAGACCCAGCTCGGTTCAGGGCCGAACAAGCCCCAGACGAATAAGGTCAGCAGCGCGACACCCACCACGGTGACGACGAAGTAACCCGCCACCACGTCAGCCATGCGCTGCATCGGCGCGCGCGAGCGCTGCGCCTGCGCGACCATCTGCACGATCTGCGACAACACCGTGGCCGAACCGACATGTTCGGATCGCATGATCAGCGCGCCACTGGTGTTCATCGTCGCGCCGATCAGCTTGTCGCCGGGGCGCTTGGTCACCGGCAACGGCTCGCCGGTCAGCATCGATTCGTCGAGCGCGCTGCTGCCTTCGACGACGACGCCGTCGACCGGTACCTTTTCGCCGGGGCGCACACGCAGCTGATCGCCTTCGTGAACGTGCGTCAGCGGCACGTCCTCCTCGCTGCCGTCGGCATTGATGCGACGCGCGGTCTTCGGCGCAAGCCCGAGCAGAGACTTGATTGCCGCCGAGGTCTGCGAGCGCGCTTTCAGTTCCAGGATCTGCCCGAACAGGGTCAGCGAGATGATCGCGGCGGCGGCTTCGAAGTAGACCGCGACCTTGCCATCCACGATGAACGTGGCGGGAAAGATCTGAGGCGCAACCGTGGCGACGACGCTGTACAGGAATGCGACGCCGGTGCCCAGACCGATCAGCGTCCACATGTTGGGGCTGCGGTTGATCACCGACTGCACGCCGCGCTTGTAGAACGGCCATCCGGCCCACAGCGCGACGGGCACGGTCAGGACTAACTCGACCCAGTTCTGCCCGATGCTTCCGAACAGGCCGTCGAAGAGTGCCAAACCATGCGAGGCCATGGCCAGGAACACGACCAGCACGGTCAATGGAAGGGTCCACCAAAAGCGGCGCGAGAAGTCGGCGAGTTCCGGGTTCTCGTCGTCTTCCAGCGTGGGCATCACCGGCTCGAGCGTCATGCCGCACTTGGGGCAGTCGCCAGGATGATCCTGGCGGATCTCCGGGTGCATAGGGCAGGTGTAGATCGCCCCGGCTTGCTCCGGCATGGGCGCCGCTGACGCGTCATCTCGAACGCCTTCGACGTACTTCTGCGGCTCGGCGCTGAACTTCGCCTGGCACTTCGCGCTGCAGAAATAGTACGGATGGCCGTCGTGCTCGACGTGGTGCGCGGACTGCGCCGTGACGGTCATGCCGCAGACCGGGTCCTTCAAGGTGTCCGCTGCCTTTTCCGTGGCGCCGTGGTCGTGATCGCCGTGATGCGCGTGGCCGGCGTGCTCGTGTTTGGAAGGCATGTCCATGACCTACTCCTTGCGGGTGTCGGGCGGTTCGGCCTGGTCGCCATGTCCAGCATGCCCGCCGTGGCCGCCATGGCCGTGGAACAGGTGCATCAGGGGGCATGCCAGCAGCAACAGGTAGATCCAGTTGCCACCGACATGGTCCCAATGCTCACGCAGCAGGTAGAAGCCGCCGACGAGGGCGACCATAAGCAACGCGGTTTTCAATGGCCGGCTCAGGCCGGTCGTCCCGCCAGTGGCGGGGAGGTGATCATGGTGTGTCGCGCTCATGAAAGTTTTCCTTCGTCGTCAGTCGACGCATTTGGCATTTACCTTGGAACTCAAGATAAACCTTGACATCGTGTGAATGTCAAGGACGTCAAGGCTTCGATCTCAGGTTTTCGCATCCGAGTCGCGATCGAGCAGCACCTTGCGCTTTTCGTAGTCGTCGGGCGTAACCTTGCCGTTGGCCAGGCGCCGTTGCAAGGCCTCGTGCGGCGTCTCACGCCAGCGATGTCGTTGATCACCAGGACTTCGCCAGGCATAGGCCGCGATCACGCCGAAGAGCAGGATCCAGAAGATCCACCAAAAGCCGTGCATGCCACCCACGGAGAAGCCACCGTCGTAGAACATGTGCATCTTCGTCAGCCTTGTTTGTGGGTGTTCGTCCGCGCCATCAACATCGCCTTCACGCGCAGCAGCCGGTCCTTGACCTCGTGTGCCACCTTGGCCACTTCGGCGTTGCTGGTCATCTGCAAGACGGCCACCGGGTCCATGAAGCCGACGACCAGCCGGCCGTCGGGCTCTTCGCGGACCACGACATTGCAGGGCAGCAGAAGACCGATGTCAGGTTCGGCCTGCAGCGCGCGTTGCGCGAGCGGCGGGTTGCAGGCGCCGAGGATGCGGTAAGGCGGCCCGTCGACGCCGAGCTTGGCCTTCATCGTGGCCTGCACATCGATCTCGGTCAGCACGCCGAAGCCCTCGTCCTTCAGCGCCTCAGTGACGCGGGCGACTGCGGCGCCGAAGTTCTTGCCCTCGATCTCGCAGTGGAAGCCGTAGGCCGCCGCGTTCGGCGCTGACGACGAAGTGGAAGTGGGGTTCATGATGCGCCCCTTCACTTCGTCGCCGTGGCCGGCGGCATCCGGTCCATCATCATCTGCATCATGGACTGCATCATGTCCATGCGCTGCTCCATCATGCCTTGACGGGCGGCCATGTCGCCCGGCTTGCCCGCCATGGCGCCCGGGCCCATGCGCCCCATCATGCCCATGCCGCTCTGCATGAGCTTCATCTGCTCGGTCATCAGCGCATTGCGTTCCTCTGGCGTCTTGGCGGCCATCATCTTGTCGTGCATGGCCTGCATGGACTTCATCTGATCGGCATAGCCCGGCATCGCGGCAGCGCCACCCATGCCCATACCCATACCCGAGGTGGTGGGAGTGGCCTGCGCGACCTGGACGGTTGCTGTCGCTGTGGGGTGGTGGCTGTCGTGCTCCGCGTCGCTGGCTGCCCAGACGGAAGTTACCATCGCGGTGGTGGCAACAGCTGAGAAGATCGAGAGTGTGCGTACGATGTTCATTGAAGGATCCTGGTCATTGGGGTGGATCGTCGGAAGAACTCTTTCGCTCCGGGCAACATGGAGAGGTGACCGCAAGCTGAGGATCCGAGCTTGCGCTCCGTACCGGGGTACAGAGTCAAGTCGAATGAACAGGCTGACAAACGCTCACGGAGCGTGGCTCCGGGGCCGTCAGCCGGCAGTGGCTATAGCGCCAGCCGCGAGTAGCGGGTTCTCAGTGGCAGATCGGCGCACGCGGGACGCTCGATGCGGGCAGTTTCCAGCGTATCGAGCCCAGCGACCGACCCCGACCATTGCATCGCGGTCGGCGGCAGCATGGCCAAGCCGAGCAGATCAATGCCCGACTGCCACTTGACTAGGCTTTGCGATGAGTCGTCGCACATCTTGAGACAAGGCGCCTTGCCCGGGGACGAGTCCACAGTGTGATCGTCCACAACGCCGACATGGCCGGGCGACACCGTGGGCGCCCCGGCGGCGACCTGCGCATCGGAATGCACGTGCGTCCCACGGTCCTGCAAGGCGCAGGCGTTGGCCCACCCCGCACCCAGCGCAAACAGCCAGAACACCAGCATCAGCGACGCGATGCGGCGTTTGAAGCCGGAGTTGGTGAAGGGTGTCATCGTTGCGAAATGCAGTCGTCACATGTTAGGTCGCCTACGGCCTCAGGCGTTGATCCAGGTCAAACGAACGCTGGGGTAAGGTACCCACGCTGCTCGACCTTGCCGACGGGCGCAATCGCCGGGCCGTCCAGACCGTGACCACGGCGCGCCTGTCGGAAATCGAAACACGCTGTCCGGGGGCGAGTGTGATCTGGTTCGCGTCCTTGTCCACCATGCCCGGCATCATTTTCATTACTCGCGGCGTGCACCTCGATTTCGTCGGCCATGCCGATCACCATCTCGTGCGGCATCTTGCCCTTGTTGACGATAAAAAAAAGCGCACCGTTTCGCCGGCCTTGACGCTGATCTTCTCCGGTGTGAATCGCATCTTGTCGTTCATTAAGAGCGGGATCGTGCGGGACAACTTCGCATCGACTGGGGGAGCTTCAGCGCTCGAGATCACGGATCAACGCTTTCATCTCGGCGATCTCCTTGCGCTGGGCTTCGATGATGCTGTCGGCCAACTTTCTGACGCGTGGATCGCTGATGTGGGCGCGTTCGCTGGTCAGGATGGCGATTGAGTGGTGAGGGATCATCGCTCGCATCCAGGACACCTCGCCGACGGTTGATTGCGAGCGAACCAGCCATAGCGACCCCGCAAAGACCAGCAATGCGGCTACCAGGATCATCGTGTTGACGGCCTTGTCCTCGTACATCTTCCACATGAAGGCAAGCATGACCACAGCCATGGTCGCCCCCATCAGCAGAGCCATGTATGCGCGTGTCTCGCTGTAGAAAATGTGGTCGAGGGCATAGGTATTCAGGTACATCAAACCGAACATGACGATCGTCGACGTTGCGATCATCGTGGCGAACCGCAGGTAGGATTTATTCATCTTTTTCTCCCTTTCGTTTGGGTCTTGACTGAACAACTCATGCAGTTTGTTGTACTGACGCGGCGGGGACGTAGGAGTCTTCCGATTTTCGCCGTCGGTTCTTTCCGAGTATGCGAGGGCACTCGGCATCAATCGGCAGTTTTCCTCATCACTTGGTCGGCGCCATCTCCACGACGGTGAGCTTGCCGTTCAGATCGACGGCCTTGAACCGGACCTTGTCGCCCGGCTTGACGCCCGCGAGCATGGCCTGGTCCTTGACGAGGAAGACCATCGTCATCGGTGGCATATCAAGGTTCTTGATCTCGCCGTGCTTGAGCGTGACCTTGTCTTGTGCCGTATCAACCTTGCGTACCTCATCATCGGCATGTCGCCCGCATCTGCTTGCAGGCGGGATCTTAAAAGGAAAACCAGGAATGGATGTAATTGCTCATGCCCTTTGGGCCGGCGCCGGTGTGATGTTGGCGCAGCGCCACTGGTCCATTACGCGGCGCACTGCGGTGGTGACCGTTGCGCTGGCGGTGGTGCCTGACATTCCGCACATGCTGCCAATCATTGGCTGGTCGGCCTTCGGCACTGGCAGTGCGGCGGCGGTGGAGGGTTATGCGCTTGCCCTGCCAGGGCAGGAGCCTGTGGTGCCGCCTCTGGTCGAGTGGCTGTCGCACAACCTTCACTGCGTCACGCACAGTGCGATCGTTGCCGGCGTCATCACGCTGCTGCTGTGGGCCTGGATGCGCCGGCTGTGGATTCCGTTGCTGGGTTGGTGGTCACACATCGTCATCGACGTGTTCACGCATTCGGCCGATTACTACCCGTCACCGGTGATCTGGCCGATCACGCGCGAAGGATTCGATGGCGTGGCCTGGAATGAGCCTTGGTTCATGGCACTGAACTACCTCGCGCTGGTGGCGGTCTATCTTTGGTTCTTCCAGCAATGGCGGCGCGCCCGCATCGGGAGCCGCAGTTGATCGTCGCTACCCCTGAGTCGCACTACCTCGGGACCCGGGCGGTTTGTGGTCAATGGCCTGGCGCTCGGCTCTGTCTTGAAGCGCTGCAATCATCGGGCAGCAGATGTCGCCGCGGTGCTGGTCGCAGCGATCAATCAAGCCCTTCAATGCGCGTTCGATGCGGCGCAGATCGCCAAGCTTTTGGCGCACATCGACGAGCTTGATATGCGCCAGGGCTCGAGCCTCATCACAGTGCGTGCCGTCCTCCAGCACCAGCAAGGCGGCCACTTCGTCAAGGCTGAAACCCAGGCGCTGCGACGACTTGATGAAACGCACCCGCGCCACATCGTGCGCACCGTAGCGCCGAATGCCGCCTTGGGGCCGCGCTGGCTCTTCCAGCAGACCTTTGCGCTGGTAGAAGCGGATCGTCTCGACACCGACCTCGGCCAGGGCGGCTGCGGCGCCGATCGTGAACTGTTCTGCTCGAGTTTTCATGCACTTGACTCCGTACTGCGGTACGGTTCTAAGCTTAGCGCCATGGATGCTCAACTGGCGAATTTGTCGAAGGAAGAAGCGCAAAGGGGTCGCAGCGCGTTGGCCGCGGGTGGCCTGGCTGCCCTCCTGGCCTCGGCTTGCTGCCTGGGGCCGCTGTTGCTGCTGTCGCTGGGGTTCAGCGGCGCGTGGATTGCCAATCTGACGGCGCTTGAGCCTTACCGGCCGATCTTCGTCGGGCTGGCGCTGCTCGCCCTGTTTCTGGCGGGTCGCCGCATATTCAGGCCCGTGGCCGAGTGCAAACCGGATGATGCCTGTCTGGTACCGGGGGCGCGAACGGCCTACAAGGTCGTTTTCTGGGCCGTTGCTGCGCTGGTGTTCGTCGGGCTGGTTTTCCCCTGGATTGCCCCCTGGTTTTACTGAAAGGAATTCGACATGCGCAAGCATTTGGTTGCGGCCGCTTCGATACTGGTTCTCGCGGGTCCTGCCTCAGCCACCACAAGAATTGTGACCCTGTCTCTGCCGACGATGGATTGCCCGGTGTGCCCCATAACCGTGAAGAAGGCGCTCACCCGGGTGCCGGGCGTCGACACGACGGAAGTGAACTTCGACAAGCGTCAGGCCGTAGTCACCTTCGATGACGCGAAAATCAACACCAACGTGCTGACCAAGGCGACGACTGACGCCGGCTACCCGTCCACGGTTCTGAAGTAGCAGATGAATCAGCCCGCGATGTTTCGTCCCAGCGTGTTCAAGGAAGAGCTGTGCGATCGAGGTGTGGACGCGCTGGAGCCCTGCTGTCCTGACGACGCGCGCCCCGCGCAAGAGTCCGAACTTCGGATCGCCATCATCGGCAGCGGCGCAGCCGCGATGGCCGCAGCGCTCAAGGCTGCTGAACTTGGTGCGGCGGTGACGTTGATCGAGCGAGGCGTCATCGGCGGTACCTGCGTCAACGTAGGTTGCTTACCCTCAAAAATATTCATCCAGGCCGCGCACGTGGCTCACCTGCGTCGCCACAGTCCCTTCGACGCAGGCCTCAGCGCATCGGCACCGGTCGTCGATCGGGCGCGGCTGCTGGCACAGCAGCAGGGCCGTGTCGACGAGCTTCGCGAGGCCAAATACGAAGGCATCCTGCGCCAGACCAAGGCGATCGAAACAGTTCGTGGGCATGCCCGATTTGTCGACTCGTCGCAGATCCTGGTCGACCTGGCAGATGGCGGGCAGCACAAAGTAGCCTTTGACCGTTGCCTGATCGCCAGCGGCGCCAGCGCAGCGGTTCCACCGATCGATGGACTGGCCGATTCACCGTACTGGACGTCGACCGAGGCACTCGCATGCGACAGCATTCCGGGTCGACTCGCCGTCATCGGATCCTCGGTGGTTGCGCTGGAATTGGCGCAGGCTTTCGCGCGACTGGGCAGTCGCGTGACCATCCTTGCGCGCCATGGCTTGTTGCATGCTGAAGATCCGGCGATTGGCGAGGCCGTCGCATCCGCATTCAGGGCCGAGGGCATTGATGTGCTGGAACATGTGCAGACCAGTGCCGTGCGGTACGCGCAGGGGGAATTTAGTCTGAGTCTGGCGCAAGGCAGCGTTTCGGCCGACCATCTGCTGGTGGCCACCGGGCGTGCACCGAACACAAGCGATCTCAATTTGCAAGTGATCGGGGTTCGGCTGGACTCGCGCCAGGGCATCGTGGTCGACAAGCGCATGCAGACCAGCATCGCGCATATCTACGCCGCCGGCGATTGCACCGATCAGCCGCAATTCGTCTACGTTGCAGCCGCCGCAGGTACCAGGGCAGCGATCAACATGATGGGTGGCGAGGCCATTCTCGATCTGGCCACCATGCCCGCGGTCGTATTCACCGATCCGCAAGTCGCCACGGTTGGCCTGGACGACGCCGCAGTGGTGCGCCAAGGGCTGGTGGTCGACAGCCGGACGCTCACCTTGGAGCATGTGCCGCGCGCCTTGGCCAATTTCGACACGCGGGGATTCATCAAGCTGGTTGCTGAAGCCGGCAGCGGCCGTCTGCTGGGCGTGCAAGCCGTCGCGCCGCAGGCCGGTGAGCTGATTCAGGCGGCAGCCCTCGCGATTCGCGCCCGCATGACGGTGCAGGATCTCTCAGACCAGCTTTTCCCCTACCTGACGATGGTTGAGGGGCTGAAGTTGGCGGCGCAGACCTTTACCAAGGACGTGTCGCAGCTTTCATGTTGTGCAGGGTGAACGTGGCATTGGTCCTTGATGCGAGCATGGGGTCGTCCGGCATTGTTCATCGACGCCATCCTGAGCGTGGGGCGGCCATCAACGGTGCCTGCGGGCGTGCGCGCATGGTCAACCGGAAAACCACGATGCGCAGAGCTGCCAGGTCAACGATATGAACGGACTCAGCTTCTTCAATCTTGTGGCGCTGCCGCTGTTTTTCGGCCTGTTCGGGTTCATCGAACCGTGCTCGTTCGGGTCTACGCTGGTGATGGTCAAACGGGTCGAGGCGCGCACTGCGGCCCAGAAAGTCGCGCACATGGTTGCCTTTGCCACCTCGCGAGCCCTGTTGATCGGCTCACTGGGTGTCGCGGCCGCACTTGCCGGCACCATGTTCTTCGGTTTTCAAACGGGCGCGTGGTTTGTGCTGGGGGTCGGCTACGTCGCGTTGGGGTTGGCCTACTTCAGCGGCCATGCCGCTCGCCTGATGCGTAGCTTTGGTCCGCGCCTGAATCGCCTGCAAGGCAAGGGCGGCGCGGTCATGTTGGGCCTGATTTTCGGCCGCAGTATTCCGGCATCGCCGTTGACCTGACGTGAGGGATCGGGCAAATGAAGCCTGAGCCGCAACCCGTTCTGGATGAACTGAGGCTCTGCCAGCTCGACCGCTGACCTTAGAAGATCGCCGATGTTGAGAGGACTCATGTCCGCTGAAACCTTGCCCGTCGCAATGCGGGAAACGTCGAGCAGATCATCGATCAGGCGCGCCATGTGGCGCAATTGCCGGTCCAGGATGCCGTGGGTCTTGGTCCGCGCCGCGGCCGATATGGTGGGCCTTTCGATCAGCGCCATCGCACTCGACATGGCTGCCAGCGGATTGCGCAATTCGTGTGCCAGCGTGGCGACAAATTCATCCTTGCGCTGGTCGGCGGAACGCAGCTGTTGTTCCGCGCGTTCGCGTATCGCCATCTGCTTTTCGAGTTCGCTGGTTCGGCTACCGCATTCGGTCAGCACGTTGTTGAAAGCGTCGACAAGGACCCGGACATCCTTGTAGTCAGTGGGCGGCGCCCGCAGACTCCAATCCCGGGTGATGGCGACCTGATTTGCAATGTTGGTTGCGTCATCCTGACGAGCGGGATCGTCACGTGCCTTTGCAAGCGGTCGAATACGAAGAAGGCCAGCAACAGGCTTCCCGCGCGCCGATGGCACCCAGAATGACGGCGAAACCAGTCAATGGAGGCCCTATGTCGTGCAGCGCTCGAAGGTAAAGCGTACCGAGCCGTTCGTGGTCATGCTCGATGGGATAGGACAATTCGAGGACCGAGCCCCGGAAGCTCACTGCTCGCTCGGATGGCGCTCCAGGATTCTCGATTTTTTTGGCTCTTCCGGCGAGACTGCGTAGCTGGCTACGAGCCTGCCTCCTCGGCCGATACCGCTGCGGCCCGAATTTTCGGTTGCGACTTCAGCAACGCCAGATTCTCTTGCGCGACCTTGGGGTCGTCGAAGTCGAGCGCGGTCGCGGTAGAACGGGCGATCAGGTCTGCCTGCGGCGTCAGGTCAGCAACCCATGTCTGGCGATACGTGATCCGCTCGTAGGCGAGCAGTGCGACAGCACTCAAGAGCATCGCCAGGAAAGTTGTCAGCATGGCCGCACGGGTCAATTGCCCCCGGAGCGACTTCGAGACTCACGGCGGGGCTACCACGACTTTGTCGGCCACGCTCAACAGGCGCGAACTCAACTTCACACCCGCCAACTCGGCGGCCGGAAGCGAGATCTGAAACCTGACCCGCTGGTCCTTCTCGACGAAGGCCAGGACCGCACCACCGTCGACACCCAATGGGGCGTCGGTCGTCACGACCATGGCCTTGTCCGTGGCTGCGCTCGTCCAGGCAGCCAGATCCTTCCAGGCTTCCTTGCCGACGAACACCAGATGCACGCCAATGATCTGCTCCGGCTTCTCGATGCGGCGGACTTCGACCACCCGATCCTGAACCGGACGGCCGGGCACGATGGCGGACAGAAGCTCGAACATCCGCTCGGAGCCGACGACACCCACGACCAATGGCGAGGTCGGGCTGACATGGGCCCGTGGCGGCCATTCGACGTAACCTGTGAATTTGTGGAGGTATGCCGCTTCCACCTGCTCCGCTGTGGGCGCGATCGCCTGCGAACGGGCATCCGATGCGCCCAACAGACCGATCGACGCGGCCAAAAACACCGCGACGTCGCGCCGGGCGACACCCCTTGGGAAAACCCCGCGCCGCAGGGTGCGCATCACGGCTGGTACGTCAACGCCAGAAACGCCGAACGCGGAATTTCGCTGATGGTGGAGAACCCTTGGTATTCGGGGTGGCGTTTGTCGAATGCGCCCCGTACTCCGAGCGAGATCTGAAGATCGCGTCGGACCCGCCAGTTGGCGGTGATGTCGGTCGAGGTGTAGCTCTGGATGACCGGTGCAGGCAACTGGCTCACGTGTCGTACGGCAATACCGATGTCCACGCGCTCGCCCATGCTGTGGGTCGATCGCAGCGTCCATTGAACGCGCGGGTCGTTGCCGAGGTTGCTGGGGCCGGTGGGGTCGGTACTGCCAGCCTTCAAACGCAGCTTGGGGTCAAGCCACAACAGACCGGCATCGAGCCGCCAGTTGATCCGCGGTCGCCAGCTCCCCCACGCCTCAACGCCGCGCATCTGACCATGAATCTTGTTCTCGAACTGGAAGGCCTTGCCAACCACTTCACCGCTGCGCAGGCGATCGTAGTCGTGCACGAAGGCGGTGGCCGAAAGCGACGCGCCCGTGCCGAACTGCGTGCGGTAGCCCAGTTCGGCAACGGTGGCGATCTCCGAGGTGAAGTTGGGGCCACCCGCGACCACAAACGGTGGTTTGGTCGGGACGAAGATTTCCCGGTCGAACCGAGACGGTGAGCGCACGGCGCGGGACAGGGCGCCCCAAGCGAGCGAATCGTCGGCGATCTTGTAGCCAAGCCGAACGCTGGGCAGCGCCTCCCAGCCGCTGTAGGGGTTGTGCTCCATTCGCAAGCCCAGCGTGGCGGCAAATTCCTGCGTGAGCGAAAACTCGTCTTGCAGGAACCCGCTGTACCAGGTCTGCGTCTGCTCGGCTGGCAGAAACGCAAAAATCAGGCCGGGCGTGGAGCGGTCCTTGGCCCGCCGGTAGCCCACGCCAGCGAGCAGGCGATGGCCCCCCAGCGTTTTGCGGTACTTCGCTTCCACGTCGAATATCTGGGCATCGTCCTGGAGCAGGAAATTGTCGAGTCTCTTCGTGTTGTCGAAGTACACCTGGACATCGAAGTTCGAGGTGTCGTCGAGGCGCCTGGACCAGCGGGCTGTGAGGTTCGAGCCGCTCAAGTCGACCGCGCCGTAAATCGGACGGCTGTCGGTCGTACCGTTGTACACCCCGGCCTTGAGCATCACGGTGTCGCCGCCGCGCGCCCAGTCGGCGCGGAACCCGGCCGACGTCCCCCGCGACGAATCACCCGCATTGCCAGCACCAGCGACTTCGCTGGCGTCGCGCTCGAAACGCTTCAGGTGAGCGCTGACGGCGATGTCCGCCCCGAGCACAAAGCCATACCGCCCGACGATCGACCTTTCGAGATTGCCCACGTTCGTCGTGACGTGGGCGCCTTGCCTTTTCGCGGCCGACAAGGTGACCACGTTGATGACGCCATGGACCGCGTTGGTACCCCAGGTTGCTCCCGCCGGGCCGCTGATGACTTCGATGCGATCAATCGCCGAAGGCACGAAGTCCTGCGCATCCCAAAAGACGCCCGAGAACAGAGGCGAGTAGATCGTTCTTCCGTCCACCATGACCAACAGCTTGTTCGAAATATTGCCGTTGAACCCTCGGGCGGAAACGGCGTATTGCCTGGCGTCGATGGCTGCGACCTGGAGGTTCGGTGCCAAACGCAACGCCTCGGGCAAGGTCGTCGCGCCCAGCCGTCGGATTTCCTCACCGCTGATGACATAGATCGACGCGGCCGCATCCAACAGCGGCTGGTCGCGGCGTGACACCGAGGTCACCACCACGTTCTGCAGTTCTTCGAGGCTCAGATCTGCCAGGCTCTCGGCCACGGCAACCTCGACGGGCTGGGCGGAACCCGCTTCTGCGTAGACTGAAGCGGATATCCACACCAGCGACAGCGCCAAACTACTGCGCATCAACCGGATGCGCCATCTTGACAGCTGTCGCTCAAGCATTGCCTGAAACAAAATACGCCTCGCAGTGGCCAATGGGCTCGTCCATCTATTGGCGGTGCTCCATGCTATCCAAGAATTCGTTCACACAGCATCGTAATCGACGGTCCTTTGAAGAGGTGCGGCAGGCCCGGCGCCAGTAACCTCCTCGGGTTGGACGAAGATGCTCTCGGAGCGCTGCGGCAACGGACGGCACAGCGTGGCCTGCTCCGGGGCGATGGCACTCGTAGTGGACCGGGAAACCATCCGGCGCCCGGTGGGGGTTGATGCCCACCCATGGCTTGCACGCGTTGCGCACGACGGGACTGTGGTGCTGCAGGGTTGCACCCAGATACTTGCCCGTCGCGAACGGCAGCTCCTGGCAGTCCTGATCCTTGGCGGCAACTCCCCGTCGCTGGCCGCGGGCAGTTTCGGCCTTCCGTGGCCTTCCGGATCGTGCTGTCGCCGAGCGACCATCTGCGACAATTCGAGCTGCCCGGCTTTCTGCGCGCGTCGACGAGGCGCTGTACCCGATGTCCGTTCACTTCCCCAAATTGCGCACGGCAAGCATCGGCAACAATTTGTTTCTGCTGGCGATCGGCACGCTGTTGCCAGTGGTGCTGTTCGCCGCGGGACTTGCCGTGGTGCAAGCCAGACAGGAACGCCAGACGTTCGAACGCGGCATGCACGACCGCGTCGTCGCAATCACGAGTGCCATCGACGCCGAGTTGCGATCCACCGTCGCCGCGCTGCGCACGCTGGCGGAGAGCCAGGTGCTCGCCGACGGCGAGCTGGAGCGCTTTCACGGCCTCGCTCTGCGGCTCAAGAATGTGCACCGCGACTGGGTGACCGTGATTCTGGCCGGCGCCGACGGTATGCAGCAGGTCAATGCGACGCGGCCCTACGGCGCCGATCCGCTGCGCATCGACGAGACCACCAGCTTCGAGGCCGTGCTGCGCACGTTGCAGCCGGCCATCGGTAGCCTGTCGCCAGGCCCACGCGGGCTGCGGCAGGCATTCCCTGTTCGCGTGCCGGTGCTGCGCGAAGGTCGACTGGCCTACGTGCTGACCGCGGTGGTCGATCCGGCGGCTATCTCGCGCATCCTGCGCGAGCAGGGCATGCCCGAAGACTGGGTCGTCTCGGTGGTCGACCTTCGACTCCTGCAGGTGGCGCGCCAGTACCAGGGACAGGTGCAGGTCGGGGTGACGGTGGCGCCGGCGTTTCGCTCCGCACTGACCTCCGGCGCGGCGCAAGGGGCCTACCGCGGCTCCACGCTGGAAGGCACGCCTTCGTACGTGACCTGGCGACGCTCGGCGTTCAGCGGCTGGGCGGTGGGCATCGGCGTTCCCGCCAAAAGCGTCGAGGCCAGCGCTTGGCGCGTCCTCCTTGTTGGCTTGCTGGGTGTGGGCGCCTCACTGGCCCTGGCGCTGTTGCTTGCTCGGCTGCTCGCTCGTCGCATCAGGGAGCCGGTGGCGATGCTCGCGGCCCAGGCGCGCGCGCTACGAAGCGGCGCCTACAGCGCTTCACTGCAGCACACGCAGCCCGATGCCCCGACTCAGCCGCCCTCCGAAGAGCAGCCTGCACCCGCCGACGTGGCACTGCCCGGCGACGACGCGCCCGGCCGGGCGAGTCTGGCCATGCGGGAGCTGCGCGAACTGCAACATGCCCTCAACGATGCGGCCCAGGCGATGCATGCGCTCGCCCTGGCACGCTCGCACGCTGAAAGCGCCAACCGCGCCAAGGACGA